>CAYVIE010000015.1:0-27040 GCA_964451355.1 uncultured Desulfobacteraceae bacterium | reverse complement strand
ATCGAACCCGTGTTTCCGGCGTGAGAGGCCGGCGTCCTAGGCCGCTAGACGATGGGACCAGCCATGGGTAAACTTGTAAATCCTGCTTTGTCGCATAAAAAGCCTGTTTATACCGGGCAAGTGGCGCGACAGGGCATATCCATAATTTTTTGATGATATTTTGTCAAACGATTTTTTCTTGCCCGGGCCGATTGTGAATTTTTGATTTTTAAAAATCAAGATCGCGCTTACCTTTGCGCGAACCAAAAAGTAGATATGGGAGCCAGCCGATAAACGGGATCATTGCAACGATCCACCAGACTGCCTTCTGTCTTGAAGACGGGAATTTTTTACTGGATACATCCACAAGAGCCCATACTGTCAGGAAAAAGAAGGGTATTATGAGGGCGGCGAATATGGCGACCTGTTTCAGCGTCATGATTTCTTATCCTGTTTTTTCTTCAACAGCTTTGCAACACCGAGAATGGTATCCACGTAATAGGAGCTGTGGTTGTAGTGGTATATTACTTTCCTGGCCTTGGCCCTGTCTATTCCCGGCTTCCAGCCGTAATACTTCAGGTATGCCGCGATACTGAACACGGCATCTTTGTGATCGAAAAGATCGATGCGGCCATCCCCGTTTCCGTCTTTTCCAAGTTTCAAGATATTTGAAGGCATGAACTGGGCAAGTCCCAGGGCTCCCGCATAGGAGCCATGTATATCGAAGGGATCGAAACCCTGGCTTCTGGAATAGACCAGAAGCGCCTTCAGCTCCTGGTATGCCCAGTCTGCCTTGGATTTTGCCTTTTTCTCATAGGCATCTTTGCTGATGCGGTTTTCTTTGGGAATGGCATCCCAGAATGCTTCCCGAACCTTCGGGTCGGAGAGAGATGCCATTGTGGCTAATATGTTGATAACCTTCTGGTTTCCGGTGTATTCTCCCAGGCGGGTTTCCACCAGGAGAATTGCGGTTATGATTTCTGGATCTACGCCATACGCTTTCCGGGCCGCGATAAGGGTATCCTTGTGAGCAGCCATGTAATCCCTGGCCTTTTTGATGGCGCGTTCCTCCAGGAACTGGCCGTAATTGAGCCTGCTTTCCTGGTGCCGGAAGTATCTTGCTATACCGTCTGTTGCAAATTCGAGCCTGGGACTGGAAAAGATTTCAGAAACGAATTCTGCGCCCGGTCCGCTTTTATCCGTGGCAAGCCTTTTTTTTACGCCTTCAAATGCCAGCTCCGGTGAAAGCGGATCCTTATGTTTTTTTCCTGGGATTTTTTTGTTGATGGTAAATGTTTTCGGTTCCTTTATGGGAACCTTGCTTTTTGAATGCTCAGAAGCGGCTGCAAGATATAACTTCTGATGAGATTCCCCTTTGCTGTTTGCGGCGTGGACCGCAGGAGCAAATAAAAATACAAGCAGGAAAATGGCGACAGCCATGTTTAGCATACTGGAAAATGTTTTCACCGGGACATGACTCCTTTTGATTTTGTATATGGCTGTTGATGTGAATCTATGAAAATCTGTCGAGGCACCCTCCTGGTTGCGGCCCAGAGGCGATTTATACCTGCCCCCCGGAGAATGGGTAATACGTCTTCGAATCTCCACGCGACCTCGCCGGGGCTGTGGGCGTCTGATCCGAGAGTAACAGGAATACCCATATCCGCACACATTTGTATAATAGAGACATCAGGATACACGCTTTTTGCGGGATGTCTCAACCCGCTTGTATTAACCTCTATCGCGAGCCCCCTGTCTCTGCACTTTGCCAGTATGGGACCCAGGGATTGGTAAAAACTTTCCGGAGGCTGGTCATTGAATTTTTTCACAACATCCAGATGGCAGATGAAATCGACGGGAAACATATCTGCCATCTGGTATAATAAATCAAGATATGTCTGGTAAATTTTTTCAGTGAAAACAATGGGATTAATCTTTGCCGCTTTCGTGCTGACTATATTCCTGTCACCTATAAAATGCACAGACCCGCCAATGGCGTCAAAATCGAATCTTTCAATGATGTCAATTGATTGTTCGATGTAATCCGGGCAGAAATCGATTTCAAGACCGGCAAGGACCCGGATCCTTCCGGCAAACCGCCTGGATAGTTCACGAACCGCATGGAAATACAGGCCTACCTCCATGGGAGAAAGTGAAAGGTGGCGGCCGGCGGGATGGAGGGTCAAGTGTTCAAGGAAGCAAATCTCCTTTATCCCGCGTTTCATGGCGGTGACAACAAAATCCGCCATTCTGCCTTTTGCATGGTTGCACAAAGGGGTATGGACATGATAGTCGATCGGCATAATTTATTCTTTTTTGAAAGGTTTCATGGCTATCCGGAAAATCACACCGGAAATGAAAACCGGGTATGTTCTTTAACCGGTCTCCTGTAATGTTTCCATGCAGGAGCCGGTAAGCATCAATGATGCTTTTGGGCATTAAATCATCACGTACCGGAACCTTTGCGTGCATGATTCAAATACTTTAGACAAAGGGGCATTGCGTGTCAACGCAAGGTTTCCGGCTTGGGGAAGCGTGCGGTTCAGCGTTTTCAATCCGTTTAATGCTGCGGAGTTTTTGGTATGGCAAAGAAAGATAATAAGCAGCGGTTTGTTTGCTCGGAATGCGGTCACATTGCTTTGCGCTGGATGGGCCGGTGCCCTGAATGCGGCGGCTGGGATACCTTGAACAAGGCAGCCCCTGAGCGATCCGGCGGCTATGTTAAAAACCTGGAAGCCTCCGTGATCGAGCCTGTTTGCATCAATGACGTGAGCCTTGCAGATGAACCCAGGACTCCCACGGGGATCAGTGAATTCGACAGGGTCCTGGGGGGAGGGATCATCCCAGGAAGCCTGGTGCTTGTTGGGGGAGATCCGGGAATAGGCAAGTCTACACTTATGCTCCAGGCCCTGGCTTCCCTGTCTAAAACCGGCAGGAAAGTTTTATACGTGTCCGGGGAGGAGTCGATTCGCCAGCTTGCAATGAGAAGCCGGCGTATAGGAGAGGCCTCATCAGGATTTCTTGCCGCCTCGGAAACGGATATAGATTCAATCCTTGCAACGGCCAGGGAGGTCAGGCCGGATGCCCTGGTCATAGATTCGATCCAGACAATGTATTCAAAAGATATAGGCTCTGCCCCAGGGAGTGTGAGCCAGGTACGTGAGGCTACCATGAAACTTATGGCAACCTGCAAGGAAACCGGCATACCTGTGTTCATAGTGGGGCATGTGACCAAGGACGGGGCCATTGCCGGCCCTCGCATAATGGAGCACATGGTTGATACTGTTCTCTATTTTGAAGGCGACAAGAATCATCTTTACAGGATTCTGCGCGCAGTAAAAAATCGTTTCGGAGCCACGAATGAGATAGGTGTCTTCGAGATGAAACAAGACGGATTGGCCGAAGTGCCGGATCCTTCGTCGGCGTTCATCGCTGGTCGTACGAAAAATGTGTCGGGCTCTGTGGTCACAGCGTGCATGGAAGGAAGCAGGCCGATTCTGGTGGAAATACAGGCGCTGATTTCTACCGCGGGATTCCAAACCCCAAGGCGTACTGTGCTGGGGCTGGACTATAACCGGGTATCCCTGCTCGTGGCCGTGATTGAAAAATGGCTGGGACTCGTCATGGCCGGTCATGATATATTTGTAAACGTTGCTGGAGGTGTGCGCGTTGGGGAGCCGGCCGCCGACCTTGCTGTTGTGGCCGCCATGGCCTCGAGTTTCCTGGATCGACCAGTACCGCCGAATACCATACCCATCGGGGAAGTAGGTCTCACAGGTGAGATCAGGGGGGTGGGCAGGATCGAGGCACGCCTGGCAGAGGCCGCCAAAATGGGTTTTGAAACATGCATAATTCCTGCGTCTCTTGCAAAACGGATAAAATCGAGGCCTGCCATCCGTCTTGTGGGGGTCTCAAGGCTGGCAGAGGTTATGAAAGTTCTTTTTTCATGAGCCTTGAATTCGCGAGCGTTCGTTTGCATGTCATTTTGGCTTTTGGACAACCGGTATAGGGGAAAACGCTCACGGATCCATGAAGGCGTTTTTACGGCCGGAACTATCTTGACCGTTTTCAGGAAATTCGGTTATGAAACGAAAAAAAGGAAGACCGTTTGTCGGGAAGCGCAAAGGATTGGATTTCTATGCAAAAAAAGCAAAAAAGGAAGATTATCCCGCCAGGTCCATATACAAGCTCGAAGAAATCCAGGCAAAATACAGGATTCTTGAAAAGAATGACCGTGTGCTCGATCTAGGGTGTTTTCCCGGTTCGTGGCTTATTTATGCGTCCAAGGTAGTGGGCCCGGGCGGGCGTGTTATCGGTGTCGACATCAAGGAGATCGAAATAGATCTGCCCGGAAACACAAGAGCGTTGCAGGCCGATGTTTTAACGGCCGGAGCATCTTTTTTTTCGCAGCTTGGTACCCTTTTTGATGTTGTTATCAGTGACATGGCTCCATCCACCACCGGAAGAAAGGATGTGGATGCAGCAAGATCTTTTGCCCTTTGCGAAGCCGCGCTGGCAATCGCTATGGAATGCCTTAAACCGGGTGGTCATTTTGTCTGCAAGATTTTCCAGGGGCCGGATTTCAAGTCGTTTTCCGAATCGGTGAAGTCGACTTTCGCAAAGCTCAGGATATACAAGCCCAGGGCGTGCCGAAAGGAGAGCAAGGAGATATATATAATAGGTATGGATAGATTACAGGAGGAAGCCTGATGGCAGGACACAGCAAGTGGGCGAACATCAAGCACAGAAAGAGTGCCGAGGATGCAAAGAGAGGCAAGATTTTTACAAAGATAATCAAAGAGATAATAGTAGCGGCCCGGATGGGCGGCGGAGACCCCTCGGCAAATCCCAGACTGAGAACCGTTTTGCAGACCGCAAGGCAGAATAACGTTCCAAAGGACACCATTGAGAGGGCCATAAAAAAAGGTACTGGAGAACTCGAGGGTGTAAACTATGAGGAGGCCACATACGAGGGTTATGGCCCAGGCGGGGCGGCCGTGCTGATCGAGTCTTTGACTGATAACAAGAACAGGACAGTTGCCGAGATCCGTCATATTTTTTCAAAAAACGGCGGGAACCTCGGGGAGAACGGTTGTGTCGCCTGGATGTTCGAGAAGAAGGGATGGATACCAGTAGAGAAAAATGGTGTTGATGAAGAGACTCTCATGGAGGCGGCCATAGATGCTGGTGCCGAGGACGTGAAGGATGAAGGTGATATTTTTGAGGTGATTTGTGCTCCAGAGGATTTCGATCAGGTAAAAGAAGGCCTTGCTGCTGCGGGTATAAAATTTTCCGGTGCCGAGATCACCATGCTTCCCAAGACCACGGTGAACCTCGAGGGAAAGGAAGCAGAGCAGATGCTTCGCTTGATGAACGCACTAGATGATTCCGACGATGTCCAGAAGGTCTATACAAACGCCGATATTCCGGATTCCGTTATAGCAGCCATGGGATAGGGCCGCATGCACGCGGCCCATTCATGTCGTCAGCCGGATCGCCGGGGCGTTTTCCCGCACTCCATTTTTGATGGACTTTTTACGACTCCATAATTTTTTCTTTACCGGCAACCGGCCGATATTGTTAATTATTATCGGCCGGTTGTCTTCGCGCATATGGCATACGGAAAAATGTTTATGGATTCTGGGCCTTTTCAAGTACCTTGGCGACTGTCGGAAAGCGGTTAAGGTCGGTATGAGGAAGAAACAAGGTAGATGTAAACTCATCCATGAACCGCGGGTTTGACGAGAAATCAACATATGTCATGGAATTACATATCTCGTGAGCTTCGGCCCTGTATTTGCCCGATAAAAGGGCCATGTATGCGCCGGCTATACTGCTGTTCCCCATGTAGGTGAATTTTGAGCGTTCTATGTCTGGAAGCAATCCTATCATGATCGATTTGTCTATATCGAGGTACTGACCAAAACCGCCGGTTATCACCAGGCGGTCCACCGCGTCGAAATCAAGGCCGACATGCTCCAGCAGGACGGTAAAGCCGGCATAGACTGCCCCCTTGCTGCGTATCAGATTCTCAATATCTGTTTCGGAAAATACCAGGTCCTCCTCCATGGGAGTTTCATTTGCATATGCGAGAATATAAGCAGGTTCGTCACCTATCATGGTTATTCGAGGATGGTCGGTGCCAAGCGCAAACTTGCCCTGGGCGTCGATTATCCCGGAAAGCAGCATCTCTGAAAGGAGTTCTATCATTCCGGATCCGCAGATGCCCCGGGGCTGCTTGCCTCCTATTACTGTGAGTTCAGGCGCAAGGCTTTTGGGATCTATCTTGACCCTTTCTATGGCCCCTTCCTCGGCACGCATGCCCCAGCGTATCCCTCCGCCTTCAAAGGCCGGTCCTGCGGAGCATGACGCGCACACGAGCCAGTCCTTGTTCCCCAGAACAATCTCACCGTTTGTGCCAACATCTATGAATAAGGTCAGTTCATCACTTTTATGTATTTTGGTGTACAAGACACCTGCGACTATGTCTCCTCCAACATAGCTGGCAGGGCAGGGCATGACAAATACCGCTGCGTTGGGGTTGACCTTAAGACCCACGTTTCCCGCTTTCAGGATGGGAAAGGATGACACCACCGGAATATAAGGCTCGCGCCTGATGTAGCGAGGCTCTATCTGCAGCAGAAGATGGGTCATGGTTGTGTTTCCGGCGACAACAACGTTGTCTATTTTGCGGAAATCGATCCCTGCGCCGGCTGCAGCCTCTGCGATCAGATCGTTTATTGTGGAAAGGGCCATTACGCTTAGTTTTCTTACTCCTTCTTTTTCAGCACAGACAATTCTGTTTATAACATCATCGCCGCAGGCCGCCTGCCTGTTGTGTCCGGCTGTAGCCGCGATTATCCTGCCGTCTGACATGTCGACAAGGTATACAACAATCGTTGTGGTTCCGATATCAATGGCTACACCGTATGATTCTTCCGCGGAATTGCCCGGCTTTACCTCGGTCACCTCGTCTGAGCAGTCCTTGTGCATTATGGAGACGCAGACCTTCCAGTTCTCGTCGCGCATGGAGGCGGCCAGTTCACGCATTACCTTGAGCCCTATGCTCATCCTGTCTATGCTGCAATCCTTTTGTTTGAGGCCCCGGCGAAGTCTTTCAAGATCACTCACAGAGTCATCCAAGGTTGGAGGCGGGAGCTCAAGATCGATCTTCTCGACCATGGGATCTATTTTCTCGACAAGCCCGTGTAACAGCTTAGATGCCTCCTTGCCCATGCCGGCGATCTTGAGCTTGCGCTCTATGGCCTCTTCAGGTATCCTTGCCACCACATTCGTGGTTACGAGGGTCTGGCAGGCAAGAACATAGTTTTTTTGTTTTTCGCGGTCGCTCAATAAAGGGGTTTCTTTCTTTTCCACACTTCCTGATTCTATGATCAGCTTGCACTTGCCGCATGCGCCTTTTCCGTTGCAAGAAGCATTGATATATACACCTGCCTTCCTGGCGGCATCGAGCAGAGTCGTTCTGGGCTCCACGTCAACACTTACCCCGTCAGGCATGAAAGTTACCTTGCACGATGAGGGGACTCCCGGCTTTTCGGCGGCGGCTTCCTTTTCCCTTGATTTAGTGAGGAACCAGATGGGGCAAGATGATCTGAACTTGCAATAAAGGTTGGGATCGCGGCATTTCAAGCATTCTTCGCACATGTAGACATTGTGTTTCATGCACTTGTAACTGGTTTCGCGGTCCGGATGATTTATGCATTTTCCCATGGCGGTCTCCTTTTGTGCAGGTTGGGGGTTGTCTCCGGTATCAGAGACTCTTTTTCAGGAAATATGAGATATATCTCTAATTTATAAAAAAATAAGAGCTAATCCGTTACTGTCAATAGTCATGTTTTAAGCAGCCATTATTAGTATATCTATATATCTATGCGGATGTATTCGATGTTTAATAAATATGTGTATATGCTCGATATTTGATTTCTGTTGACATAAGTTCGGAAGAAATGATTTTATACCACAAAAACTTAGTTCCTGATATGGGTTCATACTTGTTTTGATAGTCAGAAAAATGGGCGCTCTTGTGTGGCCCGCAGTAATTATATGTAGAGCCTTACAAGCTGCTGGTTACAATTTCAATACAGGGATGGTGTTTTCTCCGGAAAAATCATCCGGGTCGGGAGACTGAGAATGTCTGTCTGCTTGCGCCATGGAAAGGCTTTTGTTCTAGTTCTGCTAATTGCATGCATTATGGTTTTTTATCTACTGCTCCATGGGCCGGCATGCGCCCATGGCCCTGAAGAACATCAGGGTTACACCGGAGACATATTTATTTCACTTCCGGAAAGCGAAAAAGCCTTGAAGATGCCGCCGGCTCTTTTCCTGCACGATATCCATGTTTCAGCCAGGCAGATGCCGGGCTGCATTGGTTGCCATCCCAAGGGATCTTCAGGTTCCTTTGTTTTCTCGTTCAAAAAGGAGAATGTACCTGCGGGCAAGCAAGGGATGCGTTTTTTCCACCAGAAATGCGTTGGATGCCATAAAGAACGGAAAAAAGAGGGAAAGAGTTTCGGCCCCCTTGCAGGCAAATGCAGGGATTGCCATAAATCTGCCGCAGGATCCGGTCCGGGCAAAGGATGGTTAAGCATGCGTTTTAACCGCCCCCTTCATTTTTTGCACGAGGCCGCCGGGCAGATAAAGCCGCTTGCAGGTAATGATAAGAATTGCGGGGCTTGCCACCATGTCTATGACAGCAGTAAGAAAAAAATCGTTTATGTTCCCGGCAAGGAGGGGTCCTGCAGGTACTGCCATAAACCCGGAGGGCCGGACAAGGCCATGCCCTTCCCGGATGCAGCTCATCTTGCATGTGTAAATTGTCATGTATCCCTCAAGGAAAAGGACCAGGAAGCAGGGCCGGTTCGTTGTGGCGGGTGTCACAGCACTGAAGGGCAGGCCCGGATGAAAAAAAGTATAAATGAAAAGCTTTCATCCGTCCGGATTCCCAGGATTTCGCGCAACCAGCCCGATGCAGCGCTTATGGCCGCATGGCTTGTGGAACGGAAACCTGAAAAGCCTCCTGTCCAACGGGTCCGCGCTGTTGCTTTCGGGCATCTCTTCCATGAAGGAAAGGTCGATACCTGCAGAAAATGCCATCATGAGTCCCTTGAATCATGCTCCAAATGCCATACACTAGCCGGGGACAAGAAGGGGAACATGATAACCATCGCCTCTGCCATGCATGACAGGGAATCACAACAGAGCTGTATCGGGTGCCATTTGAAAAGAACTCTCGAGGATCCCGCATGTGCCGGATGCCACGGCCGCATGACTGAAACCGTGACAGACGCGGGAAATGATTGTTCCAAATGCCATGAGATCGGGTTCGATGCCGTGGCTTCGGAGCAGTGGTCAAGGGAAGCCTTTGCATCCATAGCGGCGAGACAGGTGGATTACAGGATGAAATCACAGCTTGTGCCCGTTGAAAAGGGGAGCGCTCCGGAAAAGGTCACGATCGGGATCCTTTCGAAAAAATATGAAGCGGCTGTTTTCCCGCACAGAAAGGTTATGGAGGCGCTTTATGGGGAAAGCAGGAAGAACAGGCTCGCATCTGTCTTCCACGGAAAAGAGTCTTTGATGTGTGCCGGGTGTCATCACCACGGGCCGAAAGAGGATCTTACCCCTCCTGGATGCGTCTCGTGTCACGGAGTCACCCGGGAAACCGCCCGAAAGGAGCTGCCCGGTCTGAAAGCGGCATACCACGGGCTGTGCATAGAATGCCACAGGGCCATGGGCATCGGGAAACCGGCAGCAACTGATTGCACTGCGTGTCATAGGGAAAAACCAACGTCCTGACGCCAGATACAAAGAAAATTCCAAGAGGAAATCATAGAGGTATGAAGATTACCCGAAGGGAACTTCTGGCCTGGCTGGGAGCCGGTGCAGGATCGATACTGGCTGCCCCCCGGCCTGCCGGATCTGCGACATTTGAAACCTTTCCAGGCTACCCCGGTAGTTTCGGAGTTCTTCATGACATAACCCGTTGCATAGGCTGCAGAAAGTGCGAGGCTGCATGCAACGCTGTCAACGATCTGCCTCCCCCGGACAAACTCTTTGATGATCTGTCGGTACTTGAACAACACCGCAGGACAACAGCCAAGGCCCTGACCGTTGTGAACAGGTACCGCCCTGAAAAGGGTGCTCCGCCTGTATTTGTCAAAATGCAGTGTAATCACTGCATGGAGCCTGCATGTGCTTCGGCGTGTTTTGTCAAGGCGCTACGCAAGGATAAGACCGGGGCCGTTGTCTATGATGCTTCCCTGTGTGTCGGTTGCAGGTACTGCATGATCGCATGTCCGTTTTATATCCCGGCATATGAGTACAACAAGCCCTTCACTCCCAGGGTGATGAAATGCACGATGTGTTACCCTAGAATCATCAAGGGCAAGGTCCCGGGATGCGTTGAGGCATGCCCGAAGGAGGCCCTGATCTTTGATACCAGGGATTCATTGCTCGTTTTTGCAAGGCAACGTATTTTGCGATATCCGAACAGGTACATCGATCACATTTATGGGGAAAAAGAGATGGGAGGCCTGGGCTGGCTTTACCTGTCCGGTTATCCTTTTTCCCGGCTCGGGATGCTGGAAGATCTGGGTACAGTACCTGCATCATACTATACAGCAGGCCCACTTGCAGTGGTTCCTGTTGTGGTGGCCCTGTGGACGGTTTTTTTGACGGGAATGTACGGAATCTCAAAGCGCAAGGAAAAGATTGCTCTGGAGGAGAAGAAAGCTGCTGTCGATGCCGCTCGCAGGGAGGCAGACGCGGCTATGCAGGAAAAGATAGCACAGTTGCGGAAAAAAGCTGAAAAGGAAAAAGCCGCCGCAATTGAAGCTGCTGTGAAAAATGCTCTCAAGGAGGCGTCGTCGGTTGGACCAGACGATGGCTCTATGGGTACGGCAAAACCGACATCGGATAAAACAGATTCCGGTAAAGAATAATTACAGGTGATTATGACCCAAGAAAGCATGATCGAAAAGAAACAGACAGGAGCGGGATCAGTTTCGGCCGGCACTCTCGTGGCCGCCATCATCGTCGTGGGAGGGCTGGTATTGACTGTGATGAGGTTTACACGTGGTCTCGGCGCCGTGACAAACCTTGACAACAACAATCCCTGGGGAATCTGGATCGGTTTTGATCTTTTGTGCGGTGTCGCCTTGGCGGCAGGGGGATATATGACATCCGGCGCCTGCTACATTTTCGGGTTGAAGCGTTATCACACTGCGGTGAGACCTGCTATACTTACGGCTTTCCTGGGCTATGCCCTGGTTGTTGTCGCTCTCACATACGATGTGGGCAGGCCGTGGCGCCTTCCATATCCTTTTTTTGTATCCCAGGGGACATCATCGCTCCTTTTCGAGGTCGCATTATGCGTAGGGCTTTACCTGACGGTTCTTTTCATTGAATTTTCCCCTGCGGCTCTTGAATGGCTGGGATGGCGCCGGGTAAGGGATCTTGTGATCCGTCTTGTTCTGGCCCTTACCATCTTCGGGGTGATACTCTCGACCCTGCATCAGTCATCTCTCGGCGCACTTTTTCTCATAGCGCCATCAAAGCTTCACCCCTTGTGGTATACTCCGTACCTGCCTGTACTTTTTTTTGTATCCTCCATGTATGCGGGGCTTTCAATGGTTATCATGGAAAGCAGCCTGTCTATGCGTTTCCTCTCGTCATATATGGACACGGAGCATGCAAGGGAGGCTGACGGGTTGGCCCTGGGCTTTGCCAGGGGCGCCGCGTTCATAATGATGGGATATACTGCCGTGCAGTTTATAGGGCTGGCGGTTGATAATGATTGGAGATATCTTGCAACAGGGTGGGGCGCTTGGTATCTTTTTGAATTGATCGGTTTTGTCGTTCTGCCTGCTTTTGCCTATGCCATTGGCGTTAGGGAGAAAAACGCAGTCCTTGTCCGCTGGGTGTCATTATGGGCTGTTTTGGGTATTGTATTGAATCGTCTCAATGTCTCTATAGTTGCGTTCAACTGGAGACTTCCCCGGCCGGAACGTTATTTGCCAAGCTGGATGGAGATCTGGACCACCCTGTTCATAATAACCGCCGGGGTGCTGGCATACCTTTTTATAGTGACCAGGATGCCGGTTTTTCATGAGCATCCTGAATACAGCCAGGAGGACTGATCAAGTGGAACATGCTTTCTACACTCTCCAGGATTTCATGGTTTATACAAAGGGTATTGCATATCTTCTCATGGGAGCAGCATTGGTGCTTCTCCCGCTTTTCTGGATGTTTTTGACCGCAAGGGATGAAAAGATGAGAAAATTTTAGGCTGGTTTCATCCGGAAACATCAAGTCTAACTTCACGTTCTTGGAGGATTCGCTAAAGATGGTTTATTCGTTGCTGACCGGCCCTCTGTTCTACTTCTCCTTGCTTGTTTTTGCGGCCGGTCTGATAGTTCAGGCGGTCCGGTATATAAGGGGGCTTGACTGGAAGCTTGACCGAGTGGCGTACACTGCACATCCTATACCTGGAATCAAGGGCGCAGCACGTTCGATATTCTACTGGCTGATCCCTTTCGGCACCAGGAGCTGGCGCGCTCATCCTTTCATGACAATTGTATTTTTCGTATTTCACGCAGGTGTAGTTGCTATCCCCCTTTTTTTACTGGCTCATACGATTATTTTGAAAGACGCCCTGGGGATAGCGCCTCCTGCCATGCCCCAGGCAATCTCTGATATATTGAGCTGGGGAGTGATTGTGTCGGGGCTTTTCCTGTTTTTAAGGAGGATAGCCCTGCCCGAGGTAAGGATACTCTCTACTGCTCATGATTACCTTGTCCTGGCGTTGACCATACTGCCTTTTGCAACCGGCCTGGTATGCCGCTACAAAATCGCAGGTTATGATTTGTGGTTATGCCTGCATATCATTTCGGCAGAGGTTCTGCTCGTGCTTGTTCCCTTCACAAAGCTGTCTCACATTGTCTTGAATCTTCTTTCAAGGGCGCAGATCGGGATGGATTTCGGAATAAAGCGCGGCGGGATGAAGGGGAAGGGGATCTCATGGTAGTATGGCGTAAACAAGGTATGGTAGGGGTTATTGATTCTTGAAGACAGCCCTTTAATTTGTATCGCAACAAGCAAAAGAGGAATTCAGCGGATGCCCGAAGGAACCCTTTGCAACCGCCGGCCCATCAATACCGAAGAGGAGTTGAAGAGGCTGCTTGCCGACAAGGGCGGGAAGGTCTACTACGAGGAGATGAAAAATCTGGATGTCGATGCCGATCTCCTGTGGCGCACCATTAAAAAGACCTTCAAGTCCAGGATGCAGACATGGCTTAACATATGCGCTCATTGCGGCATGTGCGCGGACAGCTGTTTTTTGTACAGGATCCACAACCGTGATCCCAGGCAGGTTCCTGCTTACAAGGTACATTCCACCCTTGGTGAGATCATCAAAAGAAAGGGTAAGGTAAGCACTGAGTTCATGCTCATGGCTATGGAGACCGCATGGGCCAGGTGCACCTGTTGCAACCGTTGCGCGCTTTACTGCCCTCATGGGATCGATACCGGCATCATGATGAGTTACCTGCGGGGGCTCTTGTACCAGCAAGGATTCGTCCCGTGGGAACTCAAGATCGGAGCCGGAATGCACAGGGTTTACAGGGCCCAGATGGATGTCAGACCCGAGGATTTTGTCGAGACATTCGAGTGGATGGTGGAGGAATATGAAGATGATTACCCGGGGCTCCAAGTGCCGGTGGACAAGGTAGGCACCGATATACTTTACACGGTAAACGCCCGCGAAGTAAAGCATTACCCCGAGGACTTGGCAGAGGCCGCCATACTTTTCCATATAGCCGGTGAAGACTGGACCATCACCAGCAGGGGATGGGAGCAGACCAGCCTTGCCATGTTCGCCGGTGACTGGGAGGCCTGCAGGTTGCAGGTTGAAGAGGTTTACGCAGCCATGGAAAGATTGAGGCCCAAAAGGATGGTTGGAACCGAATGCGGCCATGCCCACCGCGCCACCGTTGTGGAAGGGCCGTACTGGGCGGGCCGGAAGGACGGCCTTCCACCGGTTGAATCCATCCACTACGTGGAATGGGTGGCGGAAGCCTTGCGTACGGGCAAGCTGAAGATTGATCCTGCAAAGAGGATCAAGGAGCCGGTAACCATACAGGATTCCTGTAATTACATTCGCAACCACGGGCTGAAGGAGGTAACCCGGGAGATAATGAGCTACATTGCTGAACCCGGCTGTTTCGTGGAGATGGATCCCTCGGGCGAGCATAATTACTGTTGCGGTGGTGGCGGGGGGGTCAATGGGATCGGCATTTTCAGACCCCAGCGTAACCAGGCGTTGAAGACCAAGCGTGACCAGATTCTTGCCACAGGAGCCCGCCTCGTTGTTGCTCCATGTCATAATTGCTGGGACGCAATCCGTGATCTCGTGGAGGAATATCATATTGATGTCCGCTGGTCTTTCCTGAAACCGCTTTTGGTGAGCATGGTTGAGATCCCGGAACACTTGATGCCCAGGGCCAAGGCCTCGTGAAGGAATTCATGCAGGTCGTACCGGGCTGTGTTTCGTAACAATAGGGAAGCGGTGCAGGCTGAAGCTGGTCTTGCCCGCAATAAGTTTTCTTGCTTCTGTCGATTCTTTGCATAAGTGAGGCAGGCATGTTTGAAAAAATCCTTTTCGCCACATCCGCCACGCCTGCATGTGACCCCGCAGCAAGAGTGGCATTCGATCTGGCTCATCGTTACGGCTCCCATCTTCATATCTTTCATGTTCTCGGGGTCCCTACCAGGGGATACAGCCAGCTTGTCATAGACATCAAAACCGGTGAAAAGGTTGAGGTGGATGATGATTACCTGGCTTGGGTCAAGGAGGAGGTTTCAAATTATTACGAAGCACTGATCAAAAAGGTGGAAGGCAGAAATGAGATCAGTGTGGCCGTTGGGCTTCCGCATCGTGAAATTCTTCGAGCCGCAAAAGAGATTAAACCTGATCTTATAATAATGGGAGGGAGTACAGGCGGACCCCAAGATTCCATCTACAAAAAGGTCATCCCAGGCTCAACTTTCCAGAGGGTCGCCAGGGCTGCTCCCTATCCGGTGCTTGTCGTTTCGCGGCCTGCGGCATCATTTTGGGGAGGTTTTTCGCGAATACTCCTTAGTGTTGACTTCAGCAAGGCTACAGATACAGCATTCGAGTATGCCAAACACCTTGCCGCAGGACTTTCATGTGAACTTTTCTTTTTTCATGCCCTTGACATAACAAGCAGCCCTTTGGCCGCCATGGAGCCCCAAGACGAGATAGAAAGGAGGCTGCAGATAGCGTATCGCAGGATCAGGAGTTCTTACGCTGTAAAAGTCGGGGATATCCGGGAGTATAGCATAGATGTTTGGGAAGGCATTCCTTACGTGGAGATCGTGAAATACGCCCGGGAAAAGCATGTCGACCTCATAGTGATGTCGCATAATGCCGGATCCCGTGACCTGGAATCATCGCCTGGCGGTCTGGGGAGAACCATGGAGCAGGTTATAGTACGGGCCGGATGTCCGGTGGTAAGTATAAATCGTTTGGTCCATCATGACTGATGGGGCACTTTTCCTGTACGGATGGAACATAAAATCCATGGGGGTTTATTGAAATGAAAAAGATACTCGTCATCGATGATGATCCAGCGGTTGTGGAGTATCTCACAATGCTTTTTTCTGATCATGGGTATGAGACAATTTCCGCCGGAGATGCGGCAGAAGGGCTGAAGGCCGCAAAGGAACACCATCCGGATCTGATCACACTTGACCTGGAGATGCCAGGAGACTGGGGACCAAGATTTTACAGAAAGCTGTCTGAGAACAAGGAGTTGAAGAATATCCCCATCATAGTCATAAGCGGGCTTTCAGGCCACAAGTACGCCATAGGAAAAGCGGTGGCTAGTATTTCCAAGCCATTCGACCGGGATGAACTGCTGAGAATAGTCTCTGAAACCCTTGGAGAGACCGGGTAGATTCAAAACAATACTCTTGCGGAGGTTTCCAGATGCCGGAAACCATGTTGCTGATAGACCCCGATCCTACCTATTCGTCGGCTCTTTCCAAATACCTGTCCAGGCAGAGGTTGGAGATCCGAATAACAAGCAACCTGCATGATGCTGAAAAATCTCTTGATTCAAGCCTTCCCGATATGATTATGGCCGATCCTGGTATCCCTCCTAATGGCTCGCCTGCCGGAGATTGCGTGAGCATGCTCAAGGGTTTAATATCCAGCAACCAGGGTATACCTGTTATAATCATGGCTGATGCGGACAGGCTTGAAGTCTACGCCGAAATTTTTGGTCCTGATGTTGTTTTCTACCTGGCCAAACCTGTAAAGAGCATATTTCTTGACCTTGCCATCCAGGCTGCCCGCAGGAAAATCGGGATGGTAAAGGAGATGAATGATTGCCGGAGGCGTATACAGGAACTCAAGGAAATCAGGTCGTTATACCAGCAGCTTTTTGACGAGGTTCCATGCTACATATCGGTCCAGGACCGGAATTTCCGCCTCACGGCAACGAACCGGCTTTTTAAACGTGATTTTGGATCCGACATAGGTGAATATTGTTACCGTATATACAAGCACCGCGAGTCACCATGCAATGACTGCCCTGTTGAAAAAACTTTTGAAGACGGTAAGAGACATCAAACAGAAGAGGTGGTGACTTCGAAGACAGGAAAACAATATCATGTTCTTACCCAGACAGCGCCAATTCGTGATGAGTCCGGGGAGATCTCCCAGGTCATGGAGATTGCGACCAATATTACCCAGATACGCGAACTTCAGGATCACCTGTCATCCCTTGGCCTGATGATCGGGTCCGTGTCCCACGGGGTCAAAGGGATGCTGACCGCCCTGGATGGGGGCCTGTATCAACTCGAGACAGGTATCGCCAGGTCTGATTTCAACAGGATCAAAAGCGCTTATGACCGGATTTCCACCATGTCAGAGCGTATCCGCAGGATGGTCCTTGATATCCTCTTTTATGCAAAAGCACGCAAGATGGCGTTTGAAACGGTTGATGCAGCAGGTTACTTCCGGTCGATCAGCGAAATTATAGGGGCCGCGGCAAGGAAGAACTCCATTGCGTTCGCGTGTGAAGTCGATCCTGATCTGGGAGAAGTCGAACTGGATACCACGTGGATCCAGCAGACCATGCTGAACCTGGGAGAGAACGCGGTCGATGCGTGCAAAGACGATACTGCTGAAAAGCATCACAAGGTCGAGTTCATTGTACGCTCCAGCGGGACTGACTGGATTGAGATAATGGTTAGAGACAACGGCAGAGGGATGGATACCGAAACGCGCAACAAGATGTTTTCACTTTTTTTCTCCTCCAAGGGCTCGCGCGGTACCGGTATCGGGCTGTTCATTGCAAACCATGTCATAAAGAGTCATGGTGGATCAATAGAAGTGGAATCTGAGCCAGGAAAGGGAAGCGAATTTGTGGTACGGCTCCCGAGGCATCCTGATGGTGCGGCATAAGGCGCGGATATTGTGCCTTGATCCAGGGTGCCGGGTTTGCCTGACATTGGATGCGATCAGAAAATCGGGTTCATCCCTGCCCCGTATGGCTGGAGCGTATTGTATGATGTGACCGGTGAGAGATCACCTCCTGTGGCATTCAGCACACATCACGGGACCGCGCATCCTTTGCTCGTGGCATCCTATGCATTTTTCATGGTAGGCCTTGATCAGTCCTTTTTTCCCCTTGTCCATGTGACATTCCGAGCAGGGGATGCCGGCAGAAGGTTCATCTTCAATAAGCTTGCCGTTCTCATACAGGTGATGGCATATTGTGCAGTCTTCGTCCAAGTGTGCGGCCTTGTTATGGGCATCGTGATCAAAGGAGACGGCCGGCCGCATCCTGCCAGGGGCATCGAAAGCAGGGTCGATTCCGGAGGTGATATCATGGTTGTCTTGTGCGTGGATACCCGGCGCAAACGGAAGCCACCCCAGCAGGGTGAAGCAGGCAAGGCAGGCTAAACATGCGGCGGTGCGCCCTGCACTGAATATCCTTTTATATTTCTTATGCTCCTGGTTTTTCGATGATCTCATAGAGGATATCTCCGAGAAACTTTATCTCCATTCCCAAATCATAGTGGCTCACAATATCTTCGAGTCCCCCGTGGCAGTTGTGACACGGGGCTATGATTACTTCCGCACCCCGTTCTTTCGCATCAGTTAGCTGTTGCGCCTTGATTCTGTTGTTTTTCACCCTTTTTGCTTTGAAGGGAGGTCCGCAGTTGATCACGCCTCCACCCGCACCGCAGCAGTAATTGTATTCGCGGTTTGGTGTCATCTCGATGAAGGTTTCGCAGGTCATATTCACGACTTCCCGTGCCTTTTCATGAAGTCCGTATCCCCTGACGATATTGCAGGGATCATGAAGGGTCACCGGTTTTTTGTATTTCTCTTTTATCTTCAGGCGGCCGGTGACAAGGAGTTCATGGTAGAAATCCAGGGCGTGGACCACGGGAATCGGCGGCATCTTCCATCCCATGTACCGGTTCCCGACATCGTAAACCGATCTGAATGCATGGCCGCATTCTCCCATGACTATCCTTTTTACACGCAGGTCGATAGCCGCTTCGAAATGGATTTTTTTTAGCCTTGTTGTCATCTCCACTTCGCCGGTGAACATGCACATGTCGCTGTTGTCCCATCCGGGGAAAGACGGCATGGTCCAGTCCATACCGGCCACGTTCATGAGCACTGCGGCCTGGTAAATGAGCTGGGCCCTGAACTTCGGCTCAGGGCCTATCACAGAATACATTATTTCAGCACCGTTCTTGTCTATGGGGATGGTAAGTCCAGGTATTTCTTCGCGGGCTTCTTCTTCCTGCCAGAAAAGGGTATCAATCCATTCGTCGTCTTTTACCCACATTTGGTTTGCCGTGGCTGCATGACTGTGGGCGGTATCCTGGATATACTGCGGCACGACTCCGAGCTTCTGGCAGAAACGCCGTACAAAGAGCATGAAATAGGCGACATCGACTCCGAAAGGACAGTAGAGTATGCATCTGCGGCAAAGGTTGCACTCGGTAAAGGCGATTTCGCATATTTTGCCTATATCGGCGGGTTGTAGTCGTCCTTTGTGTGCCAGCAGAAACCCGATGGTGTTTTTTACCTTGGCCGCCGGCGAAAGGGAAGGCTTCCTGTTGTTTGAAAGAAAGATGTGGCATGCATCGGCACATAGCCCGCAATGGGCGCAAAGGTCCAGGTACGTGAGGAACCGGGCCCCAGCCTCTGCGGCGAAAAGGCGGTCGAACACCTCTTTTATCCGCCCCGGTGTGAGGCGGGCGATTCCTTCGGCTATACCCTTGTCATATATTGTGTTTGTCTCAGCGGTGGAGCGATCCGGTATTTTTCCCATCGGGAGCCCCTTTTTTTTGCTTACAGGTTACCAGTCCTTTGCATGCCTTACACCGCCGAACTCAGATCCGGCATACCCCCTGGAAAACGGGAAAAAGATCATGTGCCTGAGCCTTGTAAACGGGACCAGGGCGATTAGAAGTTCTCCTGAGCTCAGGTGGAGGAGGGTGACCATCCTCCAGCCGGGCCATTGCAGGTGCGCCCAGATACCCGTCAGAAACGGCGCTGCTACGAGAGCAAGCAGGAGAAAGTCTTTTATCGTTGTGAGATAACTTACAACAGGATCTATGGTGCGGCGGGCTGCAAAGAAAGCGAGTGCTGCAAGGGTTATGATTGAAATAACATCGGCTGTGCGATCCGCCATGTAAGGCCAGGCGATACCCCATGATTCGTATACGAGAAGAACATGGGCCGAGATCAAAAAGGGCAGGAGTATAGCGCAGGCATGAAACAGGAAACTGACTGCGAAAAAGACCGGATGTTCGCGCATGGACCTGGCAGCATAGGGGATCAACCAGGCAAGGACAGACCGCAGAGCGTAATAAGGATGAAAATAGGCATAAACCATGGGGTCCTTTCTGGCGGCGATTCTTGCTCTCCATGCCACCTGCCAGACCATGCCGCCGAAAAAGCATGTAAAAGCCGCCCACGCCATAGGGCCTGAAAGGAAAATGTATATCGAGTGCAAAATGAAGTCAGGAACCATGATTTATTCCTGTGCTGTAATAAAACCGGCAAGCGGGATGATGCAGCGGCAATACTTGCCGTCTTCTTTCCTGATCCCGTGCACCATGAGGTAATCCCCATCTTCAGAGAAAACGGGCTGCCATGCCCGGGAAAACCTGGGTTCTGTTGCAACCCTGTTTACCAAAACGAATAACTCTCCGCCGGATTCCACCAGGACAGCGGCATATTGCCCGTTTCTGGCCATCACGGGCGGCCATGCCCTGTCGAACGATCCGGGCCAGACTTTTCCGTTGTCCGCAACAAACCATTTGTCCCTTGATTTTCCTATACAGACAAGCCGCTCGCCCGTATCTGAAAAGACAAGATCGGTCACAAGGTCTGTAAATCTGCAAGGCCAAGGTTTATCATCGACCGCCACTGTCCAGGAGCCCAGCTTGACAGCTACGATGGCCGCTGTCTTGTCGCCGGAAGGCGAATGGAGATGATGCCAGAGCTGAAAGTAACGTTTTCCCCATATTATATGCCCGTCTGCAGCAAGGGTCCAGCCGCCCGATACCCTCACAGGTGCTGTTACCGAATCGTTTTTTGGAAAAAAAGCAGGTTTCCATATGGATGAGAAGGTGTTGGCCCATGGCCTGCCATCGGTGATTATCGTATAATCATAGGGAGTTATGCGGGCGCTGGTTGCAACCCTCGAACCATCTGTTGAAAAGACTATGTCCCAGGCGTTTACAAGGGGAATTTCCCATGTATTACCGTTTACCGCTACTGCGTAACAGCCCTTCTTGTAGGTCTCGATATCAGCCTGGCCCAGGGATATGGTCTGCACCACCGCCGCGGTATTCCTGCCGTCCGGGCTCACCCGCAGGCAGGATAGATCGAGGAAGCATTGGACCCAGGGATGGCCGTCTGTAACGGCAAAGTACCCTTCCTCGTTTTTAGCCGCCACGCTTACGGAGCGTCCTTTGATCCCGAAACAAAGGGACCATACGAATTCATAGTCGCTTGCCCAGGGTGAATCATCTATGACAACGGTCCATGCACCGTTTGTTGACAGCAGCGCTGCCCATTTACCCCAGGGAAGCCAGGTAAGTGACCAGATTTTTTCCGACCTTGTTTTCCAGAGGTGGCCGTTTACGCAGACAGCGGCTTCTCCATCAGAGGTACGCACGACTGCGCCAAGGCCGCTACCGTCAGATGCCGCGACAAGGGATTCTACCTGCATGAATTCATCATGCCACCTTGATGGATCTGCGACCTCCACCACGCCCGGAGACCAGTCAGTAAGCGTCATATGCTTTTGCGCCCCATGCAGCGATGAGTTTGGGAAAAGGATTTATGATGAAAAAGATATATACCAATTTTGCTGCAGATGGAAGTTTGTTTTTTGCTAGTGATGAAAGAGAAAAGCAGCAATCCAGGTAACAGGCACTTGTTGAACCCGTCCTGTCCCCTGTGTCAAAATAGTTGTCACAAAAAAAGGTATATATCCGGAACAGCTGTTGCAAGCAATGGCGGCAGGCATACGAGCGCACTACTGTATAGCAGATTGAAAAGGCCCGTAAGG
This sequence comes from uncultured Desulfobacteraceae bacterium, assembly GCA_964451355.1. GTDB lineage: Bacteria > Desulfobacterota > Desulfobacteria > Desulfobacterales > Desulfosalsimonadaceae > CAYVIE01. The sequence continues at coordinate 5,411 of CAYVIE010000015.1, read as the reverse complement.
CCGGGGCACGTTTGATATCGGCTTGCAAGATTGCGGGAATCAGCGCCTCAACTTATTAATTATAGATCACTTTATACTGTATATAAAATAATAACAATTTAGACGGGTTTGATTGATTTTCAAAGGTAAATGATAATGTATACGGTGCACTATCAAAATATCTACTAGAAATAATGATTGAGGATTTAAAAAATTTTAAATTTTCTGGATCCCAGGGTTCAGATATCTTCCAATTTTTACAAAAATTTTGCTGTGCAGTAAAATCGTTTTCATTGAATCCAAATGAAGTATAAATTTTTTCAATATTAGGCAATGTTGCTTTTCCTTTTAAAACAATTACATCACTTGTTAAACCCTTAATCGATTTTAAATATATAAATTCGGTTTCCTTCGGGAATGAAGAAGATAAATCTTGAAATAATCTTTTAACTTCAGCTTTCGTTATAACTTTACTATCATCACTATTTTTTGATCCGCACCCAATTAAAAGCAACAAAGTCATTATGATACGAAAGTATGTATTCATTGTTTTGCCAACCGTGTTTGCTTCAACCGCAGACACAACGACACAATTAAACATCACTACATAATTATCTATGAAATATCAGCATTAGCCATAAGATCAAAATGAATCTTGCTAGTCAGATGCTTGTTGTTATAATATAATTTAATTTTTAAATCTCAATACTATTTCTTCGATGCCGCCGACCACAGTAAACCAATATATTTTCAGTTTGATCCATTACACACTGTGTCAGGATAGAGTTATTAATATGTCAAGTTGTCCGGTTGTTTTGACATATGAAATGTCCGGTTGCTTAATATTGAACAGCTTACAGTGAAGTCCCAGAAGGGAGGTGCCTGCACAGGCCCGGCTATTCCTGCTTATTATGCCGCTTCTGACTTTGTTTTTATAATACCTTTCCTTCGGCATAATAAACAACAAGTGTTAATGGTCACTTTAAAGTGAGCCAGAAATGGTCATTTAATATTGAGCACCTGGATCTGAAAAACAGCGGAAATTTTCCTGAAATTCGCCTTGTTCCATTTGCTGAACATGTTTTTTGTTATTAATCAAATTTTTCCCTGATAAAATCAACCATGGGGGTACTCAAGTGAAAAAAGGAGGCCATTTTGGATATACTTTTTTTGCACAGGTAAGGATTGTCACAGCGTGAAATTTCAAGAAAACCAGCAGAAATCAAAAGAATTACCATATTAAAGATGATGTTGGAAGAATGCAACCAGTAAACATCAATGAAAAAGGTTCGTGTTCAACTGTTGGGGGGGCGCCTTTTCCACCGCCTGTGCATCCAGACCCATTGTTCAGGATATTCCCTGATAATCTTTTCATAGATTTCGTTGCATTTGCGGATATTTATGGCAACATCCCTTTCAAAGTCTCCAGTGCGGGCCAGCCTGATTTCGGGGAAGCATTCCACGTGATAGGTGAGATCCTTGTCAAGGATCATGAATACCGGTACCACAGGAACATTGTAGCGCATGGCAAGGCGTATGGGACCTGTGGGTGTGTAAGCCTGTTTGCCGAAGAATTCGGCGAATATGCCATCCACCTTTGTGTCCTGATCTATCAAAAACCCTAGTATACGTTTGTCCCTTATGGCCCGTATGATTTCCCTTATGTTGGCATCCCTGTTCAGGCTCTTATAGCCAGCCGAGTTTCTCAATGACACCACCATGGCATCAAGCCTTTTGTTTTCTATGGCCGCACCTATGACCAGAGGAGCAAAACCCAGGCTGGCCATCCAGGCACCCAGCAGTTCCCAGTTTCCGATATGCCCAGTCAGGGCAATGACCCCCCTGCCTTGTGAAACAGCATTCTTGAAATGTTTCAGGTCTGCGGGTTTAACAACCTTGTTGATTCCATTTGAAACGAGCTGGGGTATGCGTATGGCGTCTGCCGCAACAGCGCCGAAGTGCCTGAAGACATCTCTTGCGATCCTTTCGAGTTCCCGGGGACTTTTTTCTGTACCGAATGCTGTCTCCAGGTTTTTTATGGTGTTTTTCCTGTGTTTCCCGGAAAGGAAAAAGAATGCCGATCCCAGTGACCTTCCCACGGAGATGGCAGCTCGTCTGGGAATTGCTCTGAAGAAAGCCACGAGAAAGGATACAAAAAGGAATTGCAGTCCCCTTTTCAATCTCTTGCGCGCTTTTTTCCTTTTTCTGGTTTTCTTTTCCACGGGTATGCCGGATTAGTGCAGGTATGACGGGTCGATAAAATCGATGTCGAGTTTTTGCAATCTTTCCCTGGTCGGTATGCCTTCAGGGTTCCAGCCCCTGAGCTTGTAATATTTTGCAAGCATTTTGTCTAGCCGGACAACAGAGTTCGGGTCGCTCTTATCAATGGGTTCACGCGTGAACCTCGCAGCAAGTGTATCGTCTTTTTTCCCGAGTCCTTCCCTGATATTGAAAAGTCGTTCAAGGTTGTATCCTCTTTCTCCGACTTTGAGGAACCTTCCGAAATCCATCTTCATCCCGGTTACAAGGGATACGAGCTTGGGGTGAGGAAGGAGAGGCAGGTGTATCTTCAGCAGTGCCGGGGGAAGTTTCAGCAGCATGGTGATAAAGAACCACGTATACGTCAGTATCGCGGTAACGATCGAAGAGAGCCTGGGCATGGAAGGAAGCTTGTATGCAAAAGAAGGTACAAAGGTCCATGCCGTAAAGAGGCAGTGGCCTGCCGCGCTTATGGCGGCAAGGAGGTTCTGGTCCAGCACGGTCCATGCCGGTTTGGATGCGTGGTGGCGGGGTTTCAGGGTCATGGGACCGTTCACCTCGAAATAGACCACATAACCTCCATCCAGGTGGCATGCCCCGCGGTTCGCCGTGGCATATCCCAGGGCATGACCGACTGCTGCGCGGGGTTCATACCCTGCAATTTCAAGGCCCTTGGAATGAGCGGCAAACTCCTTTCCGCCGTATTTTTCAGACAGGAACCTGACTCCCTCTGCAAGCTCATCCCCGATGTCCTCCCTGTATGCGACCTTGCGTATGAGTTCTGAAACCTTTTTCTTGTCGCCGAATTTTATACCGTTATCCCACAATCCCTTTTCGTTGAGCTCCGCGGCAAAACCAATGGTGTTTCCGAAAGTGATGGTGTCCATTCCTAAAAGATCCATCTCGCGGTTCCACCTGATGATCGCATCCATATCGTCGATCTCAAGGTTGGAGCCCATCAGGCAGAGGGTTTCGAATTCAGGCCCCCTTATCTGCTCTCCGTCGAGCTCTACAACCCGCCCGCAGCGGATGGGGCATGACGTGCAGCCGGTGTTTTTCACCATGAATTCTTCTGCAAGGCGTTCACCGCTGATATTCTCAGCGCCCTCAAAGACGCCCCTTGAAAAGTTCCTTGTAGGAAGAGCGTTTTTCGCGGAAAGAGTCTTTACGAACTGGGCGGTTCCGTATTTCGGGGTAAGATCCCCGGTTGCAGGATGGGATTGGAGCATGGAATACCATTTTTTGACCTTTTTCTTGAACTTGTCCGGGCGGGAAATTTCTATTTTTCCTGAACCCCTGGCGACTATTCCCTTCAAGTTTTTGGATCCCATGACCGCTCCCATGCCGGTCCTGCCGTGTACCCTTTCGCCCGCAAGGATAGCGGCATACTTTACGAGGTTTTCACCAGCCGGCCCGATCACCAGGGTGCCGCCCTTGCCAAGGGCTTCTTCGGTCTCTTTGGTGGTTTTGCCCCACAATCCGGTTGCATCTTCAATTCTGGCTTCGCCGTCTTCTATTACTATGCAGGCAGGGGAAGAGGCTTTGCCCCGGATGACGATGCCGTCGAATCCGGCTCTCTTGAGGCGTATGCCGAAGTCTCCGCCACTGTTGGAATGGCCGATTGCGCCGGTCAGGGGACTCTTTGCCGAGATATCAAACCTGCTCGATGACGGCGCCCCTGTGCCGGTCATGGGGGAAGTCATGACCACAAGCACGTTTTTTTCAGAAAGCGGGTCGATCCCGGGCTCAAGCAGATCCCACAAGATTTTCGTCGAAAGGAACCTCCCGCCAAGGAACCTTTCCCTGTCAATGTCTGAAACCGGGTATTCTCCGATTTTCCCGGTACTGAGATCGATGTCAAGAACCCTGCCGGTATACCCCTTGTACTTTGTAGGCATAATCTCCCCTCCCTGGCCTGGTGTTTTTTGGGTGAACGTTTTCGCCTCGCAAGGTCATATATTCCATTACACTATAGAGCATGAAATGACGCTTGGGTCAATAATCCAGTGGGCGGCAGGCGGGGGGGGGGGAGGCGAATGGAAGTCAACAGGACATTATATAGGATGAAAAAGGTAAATCAGGATTGTTTATAATTAAATACAGCCTGGGACTCGGTCGGACAATGTCTGAATATTGGTTTAACATCCTCTCCGGTAGGTTTCCTCGGATTGGTTGAAGATAAGAATAAACAGTGGCTGTTTACAATGCCTATATACATATAGATCTGTGAGCAGGGGCGTCAATATGTGTAGTTCAGTTCTACCGTTGACCTCTCCCATATTTTCGGCTCATTCGCCTATACCAGAAATGATGGATACGATCGATGATTACTTTTTGTCCCCGGTCGAAGTCCATCAACCGAAAATAGGCTTTTTGAAAATGAATGTTGAGCTCGGGGTCCAGGCCCAACGCATGGCACCTTAGTCTGGCTAGTTCCTTGCCAATATAGGCCAATATCACTGGGTTTGAAGGATGAGTCACCAGTGAACGACCAAAATCAACAAAGGCGATTTGATGATCAGGAGTTCGGATGAAGTTGTCAATTAACGGATCCCTTGTGATGACGCCCCGACGATGGATCTTGGCCAAAAGCTCAGCCAGCAAGGTCATATCTTCAGCCTTAAATTGATAAATCGGCTCTCCTGTAATAAATTCCCGGGCATAAAGAATTTCCCGGTACTGTCCGTTCCTTCTTATCTTGTAACCATAGGTTCGGGGAACTGGGAGGCCATTTAATCTTCTCAATGCCCTGTCTTCCCAGTACCATACCCGTCGCATGTCCGCCCAAGGATATAGGCGTATGAAACGCTTGAGAATAGTAGCATCACAGACATAAATCTCACGAATTGTATATTTTCGAATACGGCGCTTGATGAGCCGCAGTTCTCCGTTCGTCAGTCCATCCACTGGGCATCTGGTAGGTAGACCGTCGTCGGTTTGTTGGGAGCTATTTCTCCAAATGGTTGCTGATGTGTCCATTAATTTTCTATCCCTGTGTTTATCTTTACAATTAATAGGCAATCCAAGTATTAATATAAAACTTAATTCCGTTCGATAGATAAAGCAACTTACTTTCCATAGCTTTAATTAAAGGATCGAGTCTTCTCCCTCCTATAAAATTTAAAGAATATTTTGATAGTTTAAATTGTATTTTCCCATTTATTTCTGGGGGA
>CAYVIE010000014.1:16405-27978 GCA_964451355.1 uncultured Desulfobacteraceae bacterium | reverse complement strand
GATATCATCATGGAAGGCTCCCTTGACCGTGCCATGTCATTATGCTGCTACAGGACTTCCGAACCAGGAGCAAATCCCGAGCTTTCTTCATTTCTTGAAGATCTGCCCAGGGATGGAGTCCGAATAAATACCCTGGAATTGTCCCCCCTTAGCTATCTTGACATAAACAGGATGCTTGGAGACTTGTTCGGCCGCCATCCCGAACTTGAAACGCTATGCGAAATAATCAAGGAAAAGACCGGTGGAAACCCCTTCTTTGTCCGGGAATTTCTATCTATTCTACTGGCAGAAGGGCTTATTCGTTACGACGGGGGCTGGTGTTTTGAAATCGAAAAAATCCGAGCCGCTGAAAGCACTGAGAATGTTGCGTCTCTTCTTGCCAAAAGAATAGAAAATACCGACAAAGATGTCCTGCAGGTTTTACAGGTGGCATCCTGCATAGGATCAAGATTTACAACCAGCATTGTGGCTGAAACAGCAGGTATTGACCACGAATCTGCGGCCCGCGCCCTCGCCGCAGCCGTGAAGGATGGTTTTCTGCTTCAGATGGAAACCTATTTTCGCTTTACCCATGAAAGGGTCCGTGAGGCCGCATACCGCTCTATACCACGCGATCTCTACATCCGCTATCACCGGGCTGCAGGATATGCAATCCTGAACTCATGCGCAAAAGAGGAGATTGAAAACCGCGTCTACGAAATTACAGGCCATCTCAACAGGGCCGCAGAAACCATAACCGACCCTGAAAGACTCAAGGAACTGGCATGGCTGAACAGGATTGCCGGCAAGCAGGCCAGATGGGCCGGAGCTTTTGATACTGCCAAGGTCTATTTTGCACAAGGGATAGCACTTCTTCCTGATGATTCATGGAAGACTGAATACGACCTTGCCCTTATGCTACACACGGATTTCTGCGAAATCGCCGGAGTAATAGGCGATGAAAAAGCATTGCGCTTTCATTTTAACGAAATCATCTCTCATGCCAGGCGTCCCATCGACATGATCCCTGCATACGAGGCTAAAATTATCTATTACACCGGCAACAACCGGCCGGCCGAAGCCTTGGATATAGGACTTGAAATCCTTGCACGCCTTGGCATTGTCTTTCCCAAGCATCCAACAAAATTCCACGTTGCCTTGACCTTGTTAAAAACCAAGATTCTCCTCGCAAAGAAAAAAAATATTGATCTTTCAGAGCTCCCCCCCATGAAAGACCAAATCAAGCTTGTTATAGCAAGGATCCTGGTGCGCTGTTCAGAACCAGCATACGTAGAAGCTCCGGAACTCATGGTGATGATCCTGCTTACACTCCTGCGACTTTCTGTGCGCTTCGGCAACTCATCTTACAGCGCGTTTGCATATTCAGGCTATGCTGCGATCCTGGCAGGTCTTTTTGATGACTTTGCAGAATCAGATAAATTTGCAAAGATCGCATTGAAAATCCTTGAAAAATTTCCCGATAAAAGCATCAAAGGAAGAGTACTTTTCGTGTTAGGGGGTGGTGTTAACCACTGGACCCACCCCCTCGCAGCAAGCCTTGATCTCCTGAAACAATCGTTTCAGGCCTGCAGAGAGACCGGAGAATATTCCTTCACAGGCTATGCCGGCGCCACATTGATGTACACTGCCTTTTTCATGGGGAAACCCCTCGAGGAAGTCAGGCGCCAGTGTTTAGAAATTCAACATCACCTGGAACGAATGCACCAGGAAAGCACAACCCAGGAGATACTGCTATGGCTTGATCTTGTGGAAAATTTCATCGACAAGAACCAAAGGAGTGGCAAAACAACTCCACGCATAGACATCCCGGCTATCCTTTCAAGATGGAAAAAAGCAGGCGACAAGAACAGGATCGGTGTCTATCTCATGGGACAGTTGATAAGCTCTTGTCTTTTTGGAGAATCCGGTATTGCCTGCAAGAAAAGCCGTGAAGCGGAACCATACCTCGAGGCCATGATGGGGCAAGTGTTTGTCTCAGAATATTACTTCTACAGCGCCATCGCCCATATTTCTGAAGGAATGACATCTGAAGCCTCCATCCGGAAAAACCATGCCAGGCGCGTGGAACAACTCGCCCAAAAACTGGAAAAATTTGCAGAAGCATCTCCCAAGAACTTCTCACACCAGGCCGCATTAGCCAAAGCAGGGTATGCGGCCCTCATGGGAAACGTTCGGGTCTCAATGCAAAAGTTCAAGGAGGCCATGGAAACGGCATCAATGCATGGATTTGTCCAGGACGAGGCATTGATTTCAGAAACTGCCGCCAGGTTCTGGCTGCAGTGGAAAAATGAGCAGATAGCAGGTTTCTACATGGCCAGAGCTCATAACGCCTATGCTCGCTGGGGTTCAACTGCAAAAACCAGACAGATTGAAAACCGCTTCCTGCACATCATTTCAGAATATGGCCAATCATTTTCCCCTCAAGGCGCCCGGGCTCTTGCTCCCTTTTCAAAAAGTGAAGACAGGATCGAAACGACATCGGTCCTGAAGGCGGCCCAGGCAATCGCGGAAGTCATGGAGCGAGACAAACTGGTTTCCCATCTTTTACGAATATGCATTGAAAGTGCCGGGGCTGACCGGGGGCTTCTTTTGATCCCTGAGGAAAAAACGTTTATAGTGGCGGCGTCCGGGAAATCGGCAAGAGGAGGTATTATCGTCAACAGGGGCGTGAGCGATTCAGGATACTCCGAGATCCCTGAAAGTATTATAAGGCTCGCCACCAGGACGCGTCAGACCGTGGCCTTGGATGACGCTTCTGCAGATCCCATCTTTGCAGATGATACTTACGTACAAAAGAATCGTCCCAGATCAGTCCTCTGCGTCCCCGTGGTACATCAAAATAAAGTCACGGCGGTTTTATATCTGGAAAACAACCTTGCTTCGGGAATGTTCACCTCGAGGCAACAAGAAATCCTGAAGGTACTCGCTTCACAAGCAGCGGTCTCGCTTCACAACGCTTTGTTATATGAAAACCTCAAGGAAGCTGAATCCCGTCTCAGGACGATCCTTACCACGGCTAACGAGGGCTTCATGGCCATTGACGCAGATGCGGTAATTGTGGATGTCAACCCTGAAATGTGCAGAATACTCGGCCGTAAACGGGAAGCCCTCATCGGATCGCGTTACCTTGATCTGCTCGACCCTGAATGGTCCCAGCAGGTCCGCAAGCAGCTGATGCTAAGGAAAGAAGGGAAAAAAGGAGCCTATGACGTGGCATTTACAAGGCCTGAAGGCACACGGGTAGACTGCCTGGTAAAAGCCGCCCCAATGTATGACAGCCAGAACAGATTTGTAGGCTCATTTGCCATGATAACAGATATTACCGAGCAAAAAAGGGCCGAGGCGAATCTCAGGAAACTTAACCGCGAGCTTGAGGAACGGGTGGCAAAAAGAACCCGCGAGCTTGCGCAATCCCTGGAAAAATTGAAACATGCCCAGCGCCAGCTGATTCAATCGGAAAAAATGGCAGCCCTCGGAGATCTTGTAGCCGGGGTTGCCCACGAAATCAACACCCCGGTAGGTATAGGAGTCACCGCTGTATCCTTCCTTGAAGAACAGATGAAACTCCTAAAAGAAGAACTTGACAAGGACAGCTCGGATCCCGAAGAGATAAACAGCCGTATATCCAAATGTCTGGAAGCCGCATCGACTATCCATGCAAACCTGAGAAGGGCCGCTGAACTTATAAGAAGTTTCAAGGAGGTGGCTGTAGACCAGTCAAGCCAGGATAAAAGACGCTTCAAGCTCAAAAGCTATCTCGAGGAAATAATCATGAGCCTGAAGCCCAAGTACAAAAGGACATCACACCGCCTGGAGCTGGAATGTGACGATGAAATCGAAATAGAGAGCTATCCAGGCGCATTTTCCCAGATACTCACCAACCTGGTTGTTAACTCTCTTAATCACGGCTTTACCGGGATGGAAAACGGCATTATGCGCATAACTGTTACACGCGACAAGGACAAGCTGATCATGGTATACGAAGACAACGGGCGTGGCGTCCCGCCAGAAATATTAAAAAAAATTTTTGAACCTTTTTATACCACAAAAAGAACCCGGGGCGGAACAGGGCTCGGCCTGTACATCGTCTACAATACCGTAACCCAGACCCTGGGAGGTGAAATTGAATGTCAATCCACACCGGGCAAGGGTATATGTTTTACAATCCGTATTCCCCTTTCTTTGTCCCGCTCATGAGCTGCTTTTGCTCATTGTTTTCTTCCCGCATATGCTTGCCTGAACACCTATCGCATCCCTTAAAACTTACGGATTGACACATGTTTGCTTGTGGCGTAACTTAAGGTTCGCCTGATTTTGGTTAGAACTGGTATGAAAGATTGAAAATATTTTTTATTCAAATAGTTCTTGTATACATACTGAGAATAGATGACCGTTTTAATAAAAAGGAAGTTTTACTGAACGGACACCGTTCCAGTTGATTTCATTGTAAAAAGGAGGACATTTCATGTTTGGCATAGGCATGCCCGAATTGATAGTAATCCTTGTTATAATACTGATCGTTTTTGGAGCAGGCAGGCTGCCCGAAATCGGTTCAGGCATAGGCAAGGGAATCCGGAATTTCAAAAAGGCTGTTACCGGTGAAGATGACTCGACAGAAAAGCTAAACGCCCCTGGCACAGATAACCAGGGTAAACTTGAGGAGAACAAACTCGAAGGGATTAACAAAAACACCGGGATCAAAGAGGAATACAAGGAGAAAAAATAACTTGCCGACAGTCATTATAACATAACCGGCAAGATAACCGGCAAGGGCGTATCGCTATAACGCCTTCCTTTTCGATTTTCTCAAACAAGATCCATCCAACCAAAAGGGCGGGAAAAATCCCGCCCTTTGTTTTTGTTGGGCACTGTGCGCCTGCTATGCAGGTCGACTAAAAAGGGATATCATCCCCGGGATCCATGGAGGAAGGTGGTGCAAAAGGATCCTGATCGTTTTTTGATTCTCCCTTGGTTGGGGATTCGGCACTCCGCCGGCCCGCTGCAGGTTCCTGCGGTGCGTGTACTGTCCTGTTTTCCTGCGGTGCTTCATAGGGGGACTCAGCATTACGGCTTCCTAACATCTGCATTTCATTTGCTATGATTTCGGTGGTGTACCGGGTTATTCCATCCTGTTCCCAGCTTCTTGTCTGGAGCCTTCCCTCTATGTATACCTGCCTGCCCTTGGTCAGATATTGACCGCAAATCTCTCCGAGCTTGCCGAACGCCACTATCCTATGCCATTCTGTCCTTACCTTTTTCTCTCCAGTCGCACTGTCTGTCCATTCCATATTTGTTGCAACCGAAAAATTTACCACGGCATTGCCGTCCTGGGTATACCTTATCTCAGGGTCACGTCCTACATTACCCACGAGGATAACCTTATTGATTCCACGAGCCATTGGACACTCCTTTTCTAAGGGATGTTTGAACTTCTCTATTCGTTTATATCTGAATATGTTACATTTTTTTATCGCGGCTAAAAAAAATCAGGTACCCTTAATAAAATGGACGGCGGATCGCACATAGAAACCATTTTCAGATCAATCATCCTCCACAGGCTCAACCCATACAATCTGATCCTTGTTGACAAAAAGGGTCTTCTGGCCAGAATCTCCAGGAACCTGGGCGCGGTAGAGAATCATGTAATGCTCAGTATCCTTTTGAAGGCAATCGGATAATCTCTGGTAACCTACTATATTTATCATCCCGGCAATAGTCTCCCCGCTTGCAAGGTACACTTTGATCTTCTTATCATTCCTGGCATAACCGGAATCCGTAAGCTCGGTCATTTCAATCCTCCTTTAAACTTAAACGAAAATACGGCAGGGAGTCTGAAAATTTACCCAAAAGCGGATTATTTTTTATCCTATCGGCAGGAAAAAGTCAAAGAGGCGATTTACAAACTTTCATGATTAGCAGCAATCACCCCCGGGCATGAAAACAAGGCTGTTTTTCACTCCGGCCTTGGAGGTGTTTTCACGGTAATATCTTGCTTCCCGGAATTCATTGGTTCCCGGGTAATGTAGTTTATCTGCCCGGGAACCAATGAGTTATTATATTTTAATAATTATAGGTGGATGTTTCCTCACCACCAGAACATCCGGGAACCTCATCCTCGCATCTCGGGGTAAAGGTGAATGTAACTTCCATTCCATCCTCGATGGATGTCGAAATCACGTAAGGATTGTTTGTCGACGGATCGGATGGATCGCTCCATGTGCCGGTATAAGTATAAACATCCGGATAGGTCACATTGGCGAGAGTAGTTGTCTTGTTGCCTACTTTCTTTGTAACCGTGAACGTCGATCCAGAGATCGGTGGATTCCCGTTCTGATCCTGGATATATACTGTATATGTGACAGTTTCCCCGTCAGAATCTTCGTCTATATACATATGACATACACCTGTAAAGAGGATGGGCATCCTGGCCATGATCCTGTTTGTAAGCCCGCTTTTTGACTCGAACCATGCAGGGGAGCCCGTATCCAGGCCTGAAACAGCCTTGTAGAAATTGATCCCTTCTCCGCCGACAAATATCGCGGCCGGATTTGCCGGATCATCCACGCAAATGGTGTGCTGCGCAAACAGCGTGATATCCCCTGGAGGATCGTACTGGGGCAGTCCTGTATTCGCTTCCGCCCATGAACCAGTTGGCGCATAATCTGCTGCCGCATTCAGGGATGCGACATAAACATTACCCACCGCGTGAGGCTCTGATGACCCATTGAAATAAGTTACCGCATACAGGTAATGATTTGCGCCGTCATCGTATACAGCAATATCTTTTATATGCATGCCAGGATCACGGGTGGTCGAGAATGTGAAAGTATCACCCACGGCAAAATCCGTGGAGCCGTCTGTTATGCTGAATGAAAGAACCCCAGGTATTGTATACACACCAGTGGTTAGATCGTAATTCGCCTGCGCCCCGGAAACAGACCCGGTGACAGAGAATGTTCCTCCATTCTGTGCAGCTGTAATGCATGTTACGGTCCAGTTTTCAGTCTGTGTATCAGGCGAATCTGGATAAACGGTAACATCACTCATAACCCCGTTTCCGGTGTTGGTGGCTGACGCCACGGGAACAGTGGCCCTTATACCTTCTCCCAGGCCGGATACAAACTGGTTCCATGTTGCACCGGCATCCGTGGTATACCAGACACCCGCATCTATGGTGCCGACATAAACCGTGTCGATATCGAGCGGATGGATAGAGATGGCGGTTACATTGTCACCGGCAAAATTACTCACCTCCTGCCATGTAAGACCACCATCAGCCGATTTGAATACACCCTGTGCTGTAGCCGCATAAAGCACAGCAGCAGCTCCGTTGCCTGTAGCCTTTACGATCTTTCTGACCGTGGAGCCGAACCCGAGACCGCTCTCCTGTACAGTGAATGTAAAGCTGTCACCGGGGACAAAGCCTACAGAACCTTGACTGATGGTAAATGATACCTCGCCATTGTCAGACCTGTAGGCTGTGCCTGTCTGGGCACGGTTTATCTGAACACCCGAAACTGTGCCGGTCACCACCCAGTCGCCGGTGGCAGTAGTAGTAAACGTCCAGGTGTCATTATGCTGGTAGAACCTGCTGCCTGAAGTTATGGTAAACGATACCTCGCCGTTATCAGAGGTATACGCTACATCCGTTCTGGCATTGGATTGCGGGCCGCTGGAAAAGCCGGTTACTGACCATACATCCTCGGCTGTATCGAACGTGAAATAATCGCCCACGACAAAATTACCGCTTCCCTCGATCCAGAATGTTACTTCACCGTTTGTCGTAGAATAATTTGTATTTATTTCAGCTTCTGGCTGGGCACCGCTCACTGATCCTGAAACCAGGAACTTCTCGGATCCAGGTGTGTCATCAGTACATTCTACTTTCCAGGTCTCGGTCCTGGTTGTAGACGAGGTACTCACAAGATGAAGCTCAACCGAGGCCGGATTGGTTACATTGGACTCATCGGCTGCTCCTGTAAATCCACCCTGGTATATCAGGGTCCATGTCTCATTTCCCGCTGTGGATGTTGCGCTCAGGCTGCTGAGTGAGCCATCTGCGTCAGATCCGGTAAATACAGGGGTACTCGTGCTGGCGCCGGTCTTTTCAAAAACAGCCGTCCAAGTCTCGGACTTAGCAGTTAAACCGAGCGTTGGCGTTGACATGGTGCCGTTACCCGTATTACCGGCTCCAGGCGTGGGACCTGCTGTAACCTTGCCGCCCCACCCAAAATTTTCACCGTCAGGAGCAAATACTGCTCCCATTCCATCAGTGCCGGCCCATACGTAATCGCTTCCTGAATCATCACACAACACTGTCAATACAGCCGATCCAATCGAAAGCAGACCGTTCCATTCCTCTGGGTCGTTGCTGTTCCAGGATTGTCCACCATCCAGACTCCGGTAGATATGCCCGCCGCCGAGATAACCTGTACCGGCGAGTACGGTATCAGGATGATCCGGATCTATGGCTATATCGTTTATATAAGGATCAATGAAATTCTGACCGCTGATTTCTGACGAGCTGCTGACATTGATCCAGCTGGCGCCTGAATCTGTCGACTTGTAGACTCCGCCTCCATCTGTGCCTATAAACATTACCGCCTTGTTAGCCGGGCTGACCGCTATAGATGTAACATGAGTGGTTCGGCCGCCATTGTTGGCCTCGGCGGTGACGGTGAAGAATCCATTTGCAGGTGTGGTCTGGGTACCGCCAGAGTGCAGCGTGCCGCTTGCAAGCCCGTTTTCAGTATTCGCTACACTGGGGCCGAAGAATCCACCTGTGTTATATGTCTTGAAGTTGATGGCAGTCCCGTCAGGTACAGCATTACCATATATATCACCAACATTTACAGATACCTGGTTCTCAAGGTTCGATTTCCACAGGCCCGAGATATTCAAGTACTGTGCAAAGATGCCAAACTCTTCTCCCACCGGCGGCCCGGCATTGATTGAGATCTGGCTGACAGTGGTCGAAATGTTGGTGTCATTGTAATATGTCGCCTTGATACTGACCGGCCCGGATTTTGTACCGCTCCTGAGTATAGTGGCTACCTTGCCGTCACTGGTCAGGGCGGTTGTGGGTTCAATAGCCTCGCCGCCATCAGGACCGTCTAAGATGGTGAAATCGATCCTGTATCCGTCTGCCACAGGATTACCTGACAAATCCTTAACGTCAAAGACTATCTGGGATGTGGACTGTCCTCCTGTCCCCTTGATATTGATTGATGTGGGCTCAGGATAATTATCAGCCACCTCTATGAATGCCGGTGGCGCCTGTATATCGATAGTGGCGCTTCCGGTTACATCGTCTCCATCGTCAACGTCAGGATCATCCGGATCATAGGAGGCGGTTATGGTTACTGTCCCGCCGGAGGTGCCCCCGGTGAATGTGAATGTAGCCACACCCGACGCATTGGTAACCGCTGACTGAGGTGATATGCTTCCCAGGGAAAGATCGTCTATTACAACGCTTACCGTTTCTCCTGAATCGGGCGCACCTGTAGCATCCGTAACGGTCACGGTGATGGTGGCTGATTCCTCGCCGGTTCCAAGTATGGAGTTCGGCACCGCTATGATGCTCACACTCCCCGGCGTATAGTCAATCCTGATTTCCGCGGTTCTACCACCAGCAGTAGCCCTTATTGTAGCTGTCCCCGGTGAATCATCCGCTGTCAGGGTGGCCAGTGCAACACCTCCCGATGTGGTTGCCTGGGATGTTATCGTATCATTGCCGTTGCCCACTGTATCAACTATGGAGAAATCCACGGTTGTTCCGTCCGGCACTGCCCCGCCTCCGACCAGTGTGAGCGTGGCGCTTATAACCGCCTGGCTCGATCCATCAGCAGGCAGGCTGTCTGGTGATGCAGTAAGGGTTATGGATGCAATCTGCTGCCCGATCAGTGTAATATCAGTCGCCCCGGTAACATTGTTGCTGGTCTTTATGGTTATTGTAGCTCTTCCATCCGCGGGCTTGGAATTTGGCGCGGTGTACTGAACCGAGGCAAGGCCGTTTGTCGTGGTAAGCACAAGGCTTGAAAGGGTCCCGTCATCCACGCTTGCTGTCAATGTTTCACCATTGATCGGATTGCCGTATGCATCCAGTACAATGATATTTATCTGGCTTGTGCTTGTGCCGTCTGCAGTAAGGTTTGCCGGATTGGCGGTAACTGTGACGGTTGCCGGAGCTCCGTCACTAAACGTTATTGTTTCAGAATCCCTGAATCCGCTGGCAATCGCTGTAATGCTAGCTGTACCGGCAATGGTCGAGGATCTCAGTGTCACTTGCGCATATCCGTTCTCATCAGTGGTTACTGGCAGGGCTGTAAGTATTGTCCCGGAAGTGGTGGTGAAGTTCACATCGATTCCCGAGGCCGGATTCCCTGAAACATCAACGACCTTGGCCCTTATGGTTGTTTCACTCGCACCATCGGCAGGAAGGGTCGATGCGCCGATATGCACTATATCAACTCCCGACACAATGGTTGCCGTAGGATCAACAGTCACCGTGAAGGTCGCTGTTGTGCCATTGTTGGTCTGCAGGGTTACCTCTATGTCTTCGTCCCCCCAAAGGGCGGTAAAGTCCATCCTCACTACATTGTCAGATGCCGTTACATCTCCTCTTGTCTCAAGAATGGTACCATCACTGGCCTTCTTCAGAATAAAAGTCACATACTCGTTTTCCAGCCTGTTATTATTTGCATCTTCCACAATAGCGTCAATATGGAACGTGCCGCCCGGAATGACTGTCTGAGGTGCAACATAGTAGATAAAGTGATCAGCCGGCCCGGCCACGCAGGATATATCGACAGATGCGATAAATCCGTCGGCTTCCGCCCTGACAGTTGTCGTACCCCTGTTTGTTGGAGCTGTGAGTGTTACTGACGCAAGGCCGTTCTTATCCGTGGTACTGGTAACTGTGGTGCCTCCACCGGTGAGCGTGCCGGCCGTTGTTGAGAAGGTCACGGTCTTGCCTTCTACGGGATCACCGTTTGTATCTGTGACAGTGGCCTGGATAGTTGTATGGCTTGTTCCGTCTGCAACAAGCTGGTCTGTACCCGCGGTTATGGCAACTTTCCCAACCACCTGTGCTGTTGCGCTGACAGTTATATCTGTCAGGACTGATGCTGTCTGGTTGCTTGATGCAACAGCCCTTATTGTATCTGTTCCGGTATCAGGCCCGGCTGTATACACTACGAGCGCATCACCGTTCACATTGGTTACAGCGGATGCTGACGCAAATGATCCTCCACTGTTGTTGGTCATGATCTGGAAAAGCACGGTCTCTCCCACCACGGCGTTGCCTGAAGTATCTGTGACAGTCGCAGTAACCGTGACACTACCGTCAGGATTGACCGTGGCCGGCCTTACTGAAAGTCCGACAGTTGAAGGAGCTCCGGCCACAAAATCCACATCCACTGATGCCGCAAATCCGCTTGCAACAGCCGTTACAGTAGCCTTGCCGGTCTTGGTTCCGGCATAAAGATCGACCTCGGCAATACCGTTATCATCCGTCACTGCTGACGCGGTTGTGACTCCGCCCGTAAGGGTACCCAGCGTGGTCTCGAAATCAA
>CAYVIE010000014.1:0-16305 GCA_964451355.1 uncultured Desulfobacteraceae bacterium | reverse complement strand
CGGTTATGCCTGGGGCCGGCTGGCCGTTGATGTCCTTTACTGTGGCCCTGATTATTGTGTCATGGTTGTTGTCCGCGACAAGGGTCGTAGCACCGGATGCAACATCTATTTCACCCACGACCACGGCTGCAGCGTTTACAGTCACATTGCCCGTGGCCGACTTGCCGTTGCTCTGGGCAGTGGCCGTTATTGTATCGGTTCCGGTTCCGTCTCCAGCCGTGTATGTCACTGTGGCCACACCGTTTATGTTGGTGACCGCAGAAGCCGATCCAAGGGATGCGCCGCTGGCGTTGGCGGTCAGCTCGAATGCCACGGTCTCTCCAACCACTACGTTGCCGTTCGTGTCAACCACCTTGGCGCTTATTGTCGATGTCCCTTCCGGGTTCACTGTCGCAGGAGCAGCGCTCACGGTCACGGTCTCAGGCGGTCCTGCTGCGAACTCAACCTGGCCTGTTGCAGTATAGCCATTCAGGGAAGCTGCAAGGTCTGCTGTACCGGCTTTTGTCCCGGCCGTAAGAGTCACCTCGGCTATACCGTTCTCATCCGTGTCGGCCGTTGCTGATGACAGGGTTCCAAGGGTCGTTGTGAAGCTTATTGTCTGTCCTGAAATCGGTGCCCCGTCTGTATCGGTCGCTGTCGCCCTGATCACCACCGTGTCGGTCCCGTTAGCCGTGATCCGGCTCGCACCCGTGGTAAGGGCAAGAGATCCTATCACCGCCGCGTCAGGATCGACATCGACCGTCACCGTGGCTGATGTTCCATTGGCCGTCTGGGCTGTTATGTCAAGATCGTTTTCCCCGTATGCGGCAGCAGCATCGATCCTCAATACACCGTCAGCATCGGTCACCTGCTCCGTCGTATCCAGGATATCAGGCTGGCCTGACTCACGGATGATAACCGTGACCCGCTCGTTTGAAAGCCTGTTGTCGTTCGCGTCAAGAACAATGGCTGCTATCTGGAACGAACCATTGGGTTTCACCCGGTCAGGTATAGCATACAGGATAATCCTCGCTGCCGGCCCGGCGGTAATGGTCAGCTGAGCGCTTCCTATAAACCCGTCTGCCTCGGCCCGCACCTCCACCGTACCGGTGTTGACAGGTGAGGTCAGCTCGACCTCGGCGATACCCTGGTCATCGGTCACGGCGCTCGCCGCAGACAAGGTGCCGGCGGTCGTCTCGAAGTTCACTGTCTTTCCGGAAACAGGATTGCTGTTCGTATCGGTCACAACCGCACGGATAGTGGTCTTGCTAGCTCCGTCAGCCGGGAGACTCGACGCCCCGGCAGTCACACTCACGGAACCGACTACCACCGCCGCCGCATTCACGGTT
Source organism: uncultured Desulfobacteraceae bacterium (assembly GCA_964451355.1). Taxonomy (GTDB): domain Bacteria; phylum Desulfobacterota; class Desulfobacteria; order Desulfobacterales; family Desulfosalsimonadaceae; genus CAYVIE01. The sequence continues at coordinate 14,977 of CAYVIE010000014.1, read as the reverse complement.
ATGGTTGTTGTTCCCTTCTGCCCGTTGCTCTGGGCAGTGGCCGTTATTGTATCTGTACCGGTGTCATCACCGGCTGTATACGTAATCGCGGCCTCACCATTCACATTGGTTACAGCTGACGCCGCTGACAGGGCGGCACCGCTGGCATTCGTTGTAACCGCAAACGAAACCGTCTCTCCCACAACTACGTTGCCGTTGGCATCCGTAACCGTAGCCGTCAGAGTCGATGAACCCTTCGGGTTGACCGTTGTCGGTACAGCAGAAACCACCACCGATGTCGGAGGTCCAGCCACAAATGAGACATTCGCTGAATCCACAAAACCGCTTGCAACCGCGGTTATTGTCGCTGTCCCGATGGTGGTTCCGGCAAAAAGTTCTACCTCGGCAATACCGTTATCATCTGTCACTGCTGACGCGGTTGTGCCTCCGCCTGTAAGGGTACCCAGCGTGGTCTCGAAATCAACGGTTATGCCTGGGGCCGGCTGGCCGTTGATGTCCTTTACTGTGGCCCTGATTATGACAGAATCAGAGCCGTTTGCCGTGATGCTTCCCGCACCAGATGCTATATCTATGGATCCTACTATCACGGCGGCTGCCTGCACAGAAATGTCGACCGTATCTTTGATACCGGTATTGCTGGCCGATGTGACTGTTATGGTATCAGTTACACCTGTGGTATTTCCCGCAGTGTATGTGAAACCGGCCTCGCCGTTTACATCGGTTACAGCTGAAGCCACAGACAAGACTCCGCCGCTGTTGTTCTGCACCGTAATGTAGACTGTTTCACCTGAGACCGCATTCCCATTGGCGTCTGTCACCGAGGTTTTCAGGTTCGATACAGCGCCAGGGGTAAGCGTAGTCGGGGCTGCGGATACCGCCACATCAGCCGGTGCTCCAGCAGCAAAAAGGATATTTATACTGGCTATGAATCCCCCGCTTGCAGCACTAACCTTTGCTGTTCCGGTCTTTGTTCCGGCCTGCAAGGTTATTTCCGCTATTCCATCATCTCCAGTGGTGACAGGATTAGCGGTTGTAAAACCACCCAGAGTGGTTGCAAATGTTACATCTGCGCCTGAGACCGGACTCCCGGTAGTGGACAGAACCGTGGCCCTGACAATGACAGTGCTTGATCCATCTGCTGTTATTTCAGAGGTTCCTGAAGTAAGCTCAATGGAGCCTATCACAACGGCTGCCGCATCGACTGTTATATTGCTGGTAACACTGGCGCCGTTGCTTGCCGCAGTGGCTCGGATCGTATCGGTTCCGGACGCACTTCCTGCTGTATACTGTACTGTAGCTTGCCCGTTGATGTTCGTCTGCGCTGATGCGGCCGAAAGTGTCGCGCCGGAATTATTCGTCTCAATCGTAAAGTTCACTGTTTCATCCGGCACAGGATTTCCGTTTGAGTCCTTAATTGTCACGGTTATGGCGGCTGTATTCCCCGGATTCACCGTAACAGGCGCTGCAGATATTTCCATCTCCGCCTGGGCCGGGGGCCCCGGCACAAAAACTACCTCTTTTGTATCAATGAAGCCTTCAGCAGAAGCTGTGATTGTGGCGGTTCCAGCTACGGTTCCGGCCTGCAACGTGGCTTCGGCTATTCCCAGGGAATCGGTTTCAACCGGGTTTGCCGTTGTAATCGTACCGAGAGTTGTTGCAAATGTCACATTGGTACCGGCCACAGGATTCCCTGCGGTATCAAGGAGTGTGGCACGAAGCACTACCGTATCCGAACCGTTTGCCACAATCTCGTCTGAACCGGTAATCAACGATATAGAACCGACACGGTGAGCAATGATATTGATCTGGAGAGTTGTCTCCACTCCGCCGGATGCTATCTTGACAACAGCGGTACCCGGATTTGGAGTAGCCGTAAATGTGGCCGTGGCGATGCCGTCTTTAGTGGCAGCTTCAGCCGTCACCTGGCCTGGACCTGATTCAATGCCAAACGTCACCTTTTGCCCATCCGGCACAGGATGGCCTGATGTATCGAGGACCTGCACGGTAATTGTGCTCGTTTCATCGGGAGTTGCATAGAGAGTATATGGATCGGCAGATGCAAGGACCTGGGATACATCGGCGCTGGCCTTCAACTCAATCGTCGTGCTCGCAACAATATAAGGCCCATAATAAACCCTGATCTCGGCCGTTGTATCCACATCACTCTTGGCACTGGTAAAGGTGACCCTGGCTATGCCGCTACCATCTGTTTCAGCGCTCCCCGAAATAATACCGTTTGTGACACCAAAATTAAGCTCTGAATCGAGGACGGAAGTATTTATGGGCAGCCCTGTTGTGGCTTCTTTAAGGACTGCAGTTATTGTCGCTGTGCTTTCCCCGTTTGCAAGCAGGGTCGTGGTGTCAGCAGATACTTCCAGCCTGACGCCTTTGACCAGAATCGGTTTGGCAGCTGAATAGACCCCTCCGGCCGTAGCTCTAATCCATACAGTCTCATCTGCGCTTTCAAAAATATTATCGGCCGGGTCGGTGTCCGCTCCTGTGGTTGCCGTAAACGTTGCCCGGGTTTCACCTCCGCCCCAATAGGAGGTATCCGTGATGGAACCGGTGGAATCCCCGGTGAAATCTTGTTTTGTATTTGCCTGGAAGGTGCTTACAGTAAAATCTGCATATTCACCATCCGATTCTAACGCCTGAGCCTTGAGTTCAACCTGCGAAATCCCATCACCAAGTATCGATCCCGGAACTTCTGCCTGCACCTCTGTTACTACATCAGTGGATAACGTGGGAAGCCTGACCGTCACCTGTTCCGTGATCCCGACACAGTTTGCGGATATCGTGATCTCCTGGCCCACCTTTGTTACCGGATACGTCAGGGTTGTGGCAGCCTTTCCGTTGTTGTCTGTCTGGACAGGACTGATGAATGTACCAAGATCCGGATTGGTGGTGGAAAACGATACCACATAACCAGCAGGAACGGCTATGCCGTTAACATCTGAAATCATGGCGGATACAGGAATACTGTATGTACCGTCGTTATTGTCTGTAACACAGGTAAGGCAGGTCCCAAGCGATATATTAGAAGGATTTCCGGATATGGTGAGATTGGTCCTTGCGGTCTTTCCTTCGGCTGATGCTTCTATTATCACATCATCAGCAACGCTTGAACCAAGACTGCCTGCGGTAAACACAGCAAAAGCCTGGCCGGGATAGCTGCTGCCCGGTCCGGCGGTTCTGACCGTTGCCGGAGTAATTGTTTCGCCTCCTCCAGGACCGGATATGATCCTGAAAGCCACCTTGACTCCCCCGACCGGGTTGCCGTTGGCGTCCCTAACGACCACCCGTATATCAGAGGTTCCCGTGTTCACCTTTATAATAGATGGATCATTGATTATATCGATGGAAGCCACAGGACCAGATATCATGGAAACATCTTTTGATGTGGATATCTCGGTCCCGTCACCGAGCGTGGCGCTTGCTGTTATAGTTGCAATTCCGATTACTGACGAGGCTGTCAAAGTGGCAACGGCTTTGCCATCCGCGCCGGTAACAACAGAGCCGTCAATAGCGCCCAAGGTTGTTGCAAGCTCTATGGTCTGGCCTGCCACAGGTCCGTTGTCGTCTGTCAGGGAGACCACGACGAGCATGGTTGATGCACCGTCAGCCACCAGACTTTCCGCTGCAGGTGTAATCTCGAGTTTGTTCCCGCTAAATGTTACTTTGGCAGATCCAGAGGTTTCACCGGACTTGCCCATTGTAACCTTGTGGTATGCTGTAACAGTTGCTACCCCGCCTGTTGTGCTGGTCAATGTGGTCGATATGGTTCCGGCTGCATCCGTAACCGCAGTATATGTATTCTGGCCGTTTGAAAATACTCCTAGATCTGTTTGAATCTCGATCTCCTGCCCCACTATGGGATCCCCTGAAGCTCCCTTCAGGGTTGCTGTTATGCTGGATGATGAATCGGTTGACAGGGAATCAGGCGTGGCTGTCACACTCACTGTCACACCGGAAAACGATACCTGGGTTGATGCTTGAGCATATGGAGAACTATCCGGCCCATACCAGGCGGTTACCGTTGCTATGCCGTTTTGTTTTTCACTTACAAGAACCGGCCATTCACCTTCGTTTCCATCGACATAAGCATAGCCATCGTCTCCAGTAACGGTATTACCTGAAACGGTTCCAAGGTCCGTTGAAAACCGAACCTGCGCGCCACTGACAGGATTGTTGTTGGCATCCCTCAAAAGCACCTTTATCTGGGATGTACTTGAACCATTCGCCTCGATTACGGAAGGATCACTTTCGATTATCATCTCAAGGGGTTCAACAACCCCATCGGTGATATGGACCGTTACGGTCGTTTTTTTCGATTCGTCGTTTGCAAGCCGCGCCGACAAAACAGCATCCCCCCTTTGAGTCCCGGATGTATACACAACCGTGGCCTTCCCGTTGATGTCTGTTGATGCCGTGGGAGAGGAAAGGGAGCCGTTGCTCTCATCAGATTCAATGGCGAATATCACGGATTCGTTGGGGACAAAATGACCCTGGGCATCGGTAACCGTGGCCGTCAGGGTCATATCAGTCTCAAGCCCTATGGTGTCGAAGCTTGGAACCAAGGTTATATTTTCCGGGAAACCCGGAATAAAATTAACTGTGGCCGTACTTCTTATTCCGCCAACAACGGCAGTAACAGTCGCAGAGCCGAGTGTGGTCGGAGCTTTGAGATATACGATGGCGGTCCCGTCAATACTTGTCTCTACTGTTGCAGTATCTGTTCCTGTCCCCTCAAAGGTTCCAAGGGTTGTTGAAAAGAATACCGGAACACCAGCATCTACCAGCTCACCGTCTTCCGCATAAACAGTCGCAGTTACCTTGGTTGTGTTCTCTCCGTCTGCTATCAGCTCCGTGTCTGACGCACTCAGGTTCACCTGGCCTATTTCAGGCTCAAGGCCGGTTGTGTTGAACGGTGAATGCGGTAAGTTGCACTCTTCTCCAACCTGCCATGGCAATATAAACGTTTTTGTGGTTTTTATTTCTGTGCCGAATACGTCCGGGGTGGTAGCAGTCAGCTCGGCCTGGATCCAGCCGGAATATTCCTTCTGGTATTCCAGGCTGAATTCAGCAACCCCGTTTTCATCCGTTACAACCTGGGGGATCACCGCACCTGCAGCAGAACTTGGAGGAGTCAGGCGCCCATCTGCATTCGTATCCTCGCCAGTATCAAGGATAAGGTTTTTATTCTTGTCCTCGTTTTCATATATCTGCGGCGGGACATAATAAATTCTGCATTCCCCGGGTTTGACCTCCACCCAGTAACCCTTCAGGTAACCGTTCGGCCAGAGGTTCAAATATACGTTTGCACCCTTGACAGGGCTTCCATTGGCATCCGTTACAGTCACCGACATGGGAAGCCTGTAGCGGGTATTATTGTTGATCGATTCGATCTCGGTGCTCGTTCCGATGCTCACAGACGCAGCGGCCCCGGTTATTATGATACTGGTGTCATCTCTTATGGTGGTCCCTATGATCTGGGCAACTATTGTGACACCATTGGGGTCTGATCCGGCAAACGCGCCCGATGTGAATGTAGCCTTTGCAACACCGGAAGAATCGGTAAAAGCCACGGCAGGAGATATTGTTTCACCCCCGCCCGTAGGATTCAGTATGGAAAACGCGACAGGCGCGTCGCCCACGACCTGGTCGGCTGCATTCTTGACAATGGCGCGTATTTCCACTGAATTCTTAACATCCTCGGTGCTAGGAGCTATGTTGGAAGGAGCCTGGATGGATATCTGGGACGCCTCGTCAGGCGGTGCAGATATCACCACCGTTATTGAATCCTTGAAGTCAGGATCATCTGTTGCATACACCTGTACCGTAGCAGTGCCGGCAGTTGTCGCTTCCAGGCTGGCGGATACCGTGTCACCCGCAACATTCTTCTCGATTATTTTTTCGGTTGTTCCATCCCACCCGCCATGGGTTGTCACGAATTTGACACGATCAAAGTCAGGAGAAGTAACAGTTACTGTCAGAGGGCTGTTGGTAAATATCGTTACGTTATCATCGATGGGATCGCTTATCCTGAACACCTTGCCGGGTGTACCCACGGTGTAACTCTGCTGGGCGCTTGCTCCAAGAGCAGAAGCAGTAACAAGAACGGTCCCTGTATCATTCCCCGTGGCGGTTATCGTCGCAACAAGCTGGCCGTTGACATCGGTCTGGCCGATGGTTGGGTCTATGATCACATCGGCTTGCGATGAAGGATCCTGGGCCAGCGTAATAGTCGCGCCGGGAATAGCCTTCCCGCCTGCGTCACGCAGAGTCACTGTAAGCTGGGTCGACTCCCCTCCAAGCTCCAGGCCGGTACTTCCCTCGGTCGAAAGCGTTATGTATGTTCCGGTAACCTGAATAGGCACCTGAACCGGATCAAGCCCCGGCACCGACGCCTGCACATAAACTATTTGATTCTTCTTCTCGATTCCCGCGGAAAATCTTATTGATGCCTGGCCGTCTGGATCTGTTGACTGACTTGCCGCGCTTATCTGACCAGCAGGGGCGCCCCCTTCAGCCGCCATGGTCTTGAAAGCTACCACGGCCCCTTCCACCGGAACCCGGTCTTCATCGAGCACAGTGGCGGTTATGATTGAGAAATCCGAATTATCTGTCTTGACGGTTGTCTGCGATGCCTCTATCGAAATGGCATCGGGCGGGGATGGTGCCCTGAGCAAATCTATATCGACAGACGCATTATAACCCCCAGCCGAAGCCCTTACCGTAGCTGTTCCCAGATCCGTTCCACCGAGCAGGGTGACCTCGGCTACGCCGTTATTATCCGTAAATACGGAAGCTTCGGCTATTCCGGTCGTTGTAAATGTACCCAGGGTTGTGGAGAACTCTATCTTGTAATCTGCTATGGGGTTCCCTTCAGTATCAGTAAGGGTGGCCCGTATCAGGGCTGTATCAGAATCATTGGCATATATATTCTCGGAGCCGGAAGTTATAACCAGGGAACCTATGGATGCCGCAGCCGGATCCACGGTTAGATTCGCGGTACCGCTTATCGTTCCGCTTACAGAAGCCTTCAACATATCTGTTCCCTGCATGGGACCGGCTGTATAGGTTACTGTCGCTGTTCCGGATGTATCCGTGGTTTCACTGGTGGACGACAGTTTACCCTTGCTCTGGTTTTGCTGCACAGAAAAGATCACTGTCTGGTCTGACACAGGATTGCCGTTTACATCGGTTACAATGGCCGTAACCTCTACACTTCCCCCGGGATTGATGGCGTCAGGATACAAGAATAGTGTGAGGGCAGCCGGGGGCAAACCTTCCACTATGGTAATCTCGAGACGCTGTTTTACTCCGTTGGATTCGGCTGTAATCTCGGCTATTCCGGGGGTGGTGCCGGCAATAAAGGGAATGGTAAGCTGACCGCTATCATCCTGTGTTGAGATTGAAATTTCGGTCTTTCCATCCCTGAAAAATCCTAGGGTGGTCGTCAGGTTGATATCCGTAAACTGGTCTACCGGGTTCCCTGTGGAATCTTTCATTGTAATGGTTATGGAGGTGGAGCTGACCCCATCGGCGGGCAGACTTGTATCCTGGACAGACAGCTCTATTACAGCGGTCTGGCCGACCCCATCACCATCACCGGGCGAGCCGGAAGCCCCGCAGCCGGAAAGCCCGAAAAGAACGCATCCTGAAAGCAAAACAAGGAGCAACCGGACACCAATTTTGCGAGTAATACCGTTCATGAACCATCCCCTTATGATTTTCATCGATGTACTATTCATCTTTCAATGATAATTAACTCATCTCTTATGGCCCGCGATCACCCGGGGGGAATAACAACCCGGGCAGATGCAAGACCGAGGTAACCTTCCTCAGAAAACCAAAACATGCTTGTCCTTATCACTGGCCTGACACCGCGAACTCCTTTTGTTCAAGCTGTACTATCCTGGGAGTCATGAAAATCAGCAATTCTCTTTTCTCCTGGCCATTGGTAGTGGAACGGAAGAGCCAGCCCACCATCGGAATATCCTTGAGGATGGGAAATCCAAATTCCTGCGTATTGATGCTCTTTTTCAGGATACCGCCGATCACAATGGTGCTTCCATCTTCTACGAGAAGCTCGGTTTCAGCAGAATTGGTTGCCAGTGCGGGTCCTTCATCTGTAATCTGCGCCACGTCATCTTTCTCGATGAGTATCTTCATGGCTATGCGCTTATCGGCTGTGATATGAGGAGTCACTTGCAGGGTCAACTCAATGGGCTTGAATTCCGTCTTCACCACCCCGTTTTCATCCCTGGTTTCGTATGGATACTCTGATCCCTGCTTTATGGTGGCGGTTTTGTTGTCTAGGGTCACTATCTTCGGAGCCGATATGATTTTACCCTCACCCTTGCGCTCCATCGCGTTCAGCTTGGCATTGAGAACAAGGGGAGTTCCCATGTTAGGCAACCTTACAAAATCAAATCCGATGCTTGACGTGGCATTGGCCGGATAGTTCATTGACACATTGTAAGAATAATAGCCATTTATATCATCCCTGTAAACGTCCTCACTTTTTACCCCCCAATCCACGCCGATCTCTCTTGAAAAATTATCCGTTACCTCCACGATCCTGGCCTCAATCACAACCTGAGGAGTCACCTTGTCTATCTTTGAAATAATCTCCTTTGCTTTGTCTATCTTTTCAGCAACATCTGTAATTATGATCTGGTTGTTCCTTTCGTCCACGCTCACCTTGCCGCGGTCCTTGGTCAGAATATCCTTGATGTGGAGAAGGATCTCATCCTTTGCATTGGCATAATTTATGGGAATATACTCAGTAATAAGCGGTTCAAGGGATTTTTCCTGTTGTCTCCTTTTCCTGTAAGCCTCAATCTGTTTCTGCCGTTCTGTTTCCTCCGCGCGAAGGGTTGAAAGCCTTGCGATCCTGATAATATCACCCTGCTCAATCTTTCCAAGCTTGTTCATCTGCAGAATCAAATCGAAAACCTGATCCCAGGGAACGGGCTTTTCCATGGAGATTGTCACTTTGCCGCGGACATCGGGATCAATAGCGAAGTTTTTGCCGCTTACCTGCTGTAATATCGTAAATACATTTCTTATATCAGTTTCAAAAAAATCCAGGGCGATCTTTTCTCCGGTATAAGGGCCTGACGGACCGAAAAGTGATTCATAATCATTTCTGGATTTCTTTTCAGCCGGTACTCCTTTCTGTTTCATACTTTCAGACTCAAATGCACGCACCTCTTCCATTGCTTTGCGCCACGGCGGCAGGTTAGCCAAAGCAAGAGGCCTGGGACCTATCTTGGACGGTTCGAACCATAAGGCGAGCATGTTATCTTTCTCCCGTAACACCCTGTATGGTACCGCCTCCCTCAACTCTATCAGGATATCCACGGTCTCAGGCCGCTCCGGCGCAACTACAGGTATAATCCTGTCTATGGCGCTGTTGAATCGAGTAGTGATAAGGGGCCTGTTCCTCCGGTTCTTTGGCAGCCTGGCATTGAAAATTCTAAGCAGGAGCTTTCTGGAGCCAACTTTTTCCAGAGCATAATCGATTTTTCCATCAGCCCCGATTGTGATTGACGACTTGCCGGAATCAGCAGACATGAAATCTATCCGATTGATCGTGACCGGACTTTCCTTTCCCTGGTTCGCCTTGTATGACATTCGTTCTTGCGTTTCCTGTTTTTCTTTTCCAGGGATCCTTTCTTGTTCAGCGAATTTTACCGCCTGATCCTCAACCTTATGCAAGGTATCCGGGCTTGTCTCCTTTTCACCGTAAACGGATGGTCCTGCCACAGGAGCAGCCGTTTCTCCGGATTTTACAGCAAAAAGTATCTTCATGGATGAATCGAGTTGGGTAACATCGTATGGCACATCCTTTTTCAAAAGGATCTCCATCCTGAGATTCCTGCCATCAGGTGTCTGGGCTGTGGTTATACTTGACACGACACTGCTGTTCTCAGGTATTTCCGGCTTCAGGCCAGATGCATTCGTATCCCTGAAAACTATTATTATACGCGGTGGGGAAGGCTGGCGTATAAGGGTATATTTCTCGGCAAGGGGGCGGGTTGCAGCGATTACAACGGCCTCGCCGCCCTGCTCTGCTACCACATGAACACCGGTGATCCGTCTAACCGTATCGGTGGGGCCGGTTATCTCCGCACCATGGGGTTTGACAGGCGTTGTGGTACATCCGGCAAAGACTAACAGGATGGCAGAAAACCACCCCATGATCAGCATTTGAATAATCGTCTTTGCGTTTACACTTTTTTGCTCACGCATGATCCATCTCCGGCTTATGGCTTGAGTTTCATTTCAATCTTTTTTACGGTTTTCTTACCGAAAACATCGATCTCTTCTTCTTCCACTATTACCCTGTCCTTCAGGATCGCAGCGACACGCCCCCCTCTTTCCCCTATGGTGGTACCCACCTTTATCACGTAACCCTTTCCAGAGGCTTCCTGCACCAGACCAATCATCCGGTCAGGAAGCTTCACAATGGCTGTCAGCTTCAACTGGCCCAGCGCAATCCGTTCAAGGGGTGTCCTGGGCACCCGGCGCATCCTGGTCGTGGATGTTTTCTCGGTCTTTGCCTCAGGCGCATAAAGAAACGGAGCGAACGGATCGGTCCTGTTGGTACGGGTATAAAGGGGCGGCCTTTTCGCATAAAGGAGTTCTTTTTCTTCAAGTCCTGCCAATCCTTCTTCAGCTCCTGCCGTTACAGCGGCAGGCTTCCCCGTGGCTTCAGCAGGAGGCTTCGCTTTTACAGCTTTTTTCTTTTCAGGCTTTTCGGCCGCCGGCTTTTCGGCCTTCGCCACCATGGCCTCCGGACGAATAATCTTAACCCTCATGCTCATATGCCTGACAGGGGGTTCAGACCTCCGGTTGCATGCAAGGGCGAAAATCAACACTATACACAGAATAACAAGGCGTCTTTTTGACATGATCTATTTCTTCTTTTTTCTTCCGCGTTTTTTCTTTTTCTTCTTTTTCTCCTGGGCTTCCTTGTATGCTTTTATCTCTTCCGGATCCAGAAATCGGTAAGTCTCGGCAGTACATGTTATCTTAAGAGCCCTGGAGCCGGTCGGTGAATTTACAATTGAGAAATCCTTGACTGTCACTATCCTTTTGAGCTCCCGGGCAAGTTTGTCATAAAAAACACCCAAGTCATGGTATCCCCCGCTCAACTCCATTTTTATAGGAATTTCAGCGTAAAACTCCTTGATCTTCTCCTTTTGGGGAACAAAAAGAAGGAATTTCAGCCCTGCTTCTTTACCAGCATTGGATATGCCGGTAAGAAGTGATGGAATCTCCCTTGAATTGGGAAGGGCTTCGGTCAATTTCTGGAACCGAATTTCCGCCTCCTTGACCTTTTTTTTCAAAAGCGGATATTGCCGGGCGTTTTTCTTGCTCAGCACAAGCTCCTCGCGTGTTTTCTTTATCTGTTTTTCGAGGGTGGATATCTTGTTGAGCTTCGGTATATACAACGCCCATACCATTAGCGCTATGACCAGAGCCAATGATCCCGAAAAGATCAAAAGCCTCTGGATCTTGGTCAGCTCCCCAATCTTTTGGATCAGTGGTTCGATGCTGTCCAGGGAGAAAGGAAGCTCTGGTTTTTTCATTATTTTCTCGCCTTCTTCTTTTTCTTGTCTTTACCAGCCTTTTCCTCTTCTGACTCCACGTTTTTCTTCTTCATTGTGCATGTTATCTTGAACTCTTTCATCTCAACGTTCATGTAGGTGGTCTGCCTGGAAAGAACGAGCTCCACGTCAGAAAACAGACCTGATTTTTCCAGCCGTTTTATAAAAACAGCAATGGTTTCATTATCCAGTGCAATCCCGTTGAATTCCAGCTTTCCTTTTTGAAGGGACATGGAATTCAGCTGCATCCGCCCTGGAATGATCATTTCAGTGATCGCAGCAAGAAGCTTCGGAGGATCATCCTTGTTGGCCATGAGTTGTTTGACGATCTTGCTTCTCTTTTCTATCTCCGCAAGCTTTGCCTTGAATTCCTCAACCTTCTTGGCCTTTTTCTTGTATTGAACCACCTCTTCCTTAAGATACTTCAGGCGGGACTCCAACCGGGACTGTTTCCTCGCCAGAACCTGGCTCCCTGCAAAAAGGACCACAACACAAAGCAGCAAAAGTAGCAAAAAAATCGTCACCTGCCTCCGGATATTCTCCTTGGTCCTTGCAGCGCGAAAGGGTAATAAATTTATCCGAATCATTTGTCATCCACTCTTCTTAGCCCGAGCCCCATGGCGATGGCCGCCTGGGGCGCGATTTTTTGCAAAAAACTCCTGTCTAGATGTTCGCCCTGGACTTCAAATTTATCAAAAGGATTGATGATATCAACTTCCGCTGACGTTTCCATGGCCAACAACTCCCTGAATTCCTTGACGTTGGCCCCGCCCCCGCTTAAGATTATTTTTTTTATACGGTCTTCGGGGTTAGTGGAATAGAAGAAATCAAGAGCCCTTCTGATTTCATTGCTCCAGTCTGCGACGACCGTCGAGACTATCTCTTTTAATTCCTCCTTCGACATTTTTTCCGGATTTTCACTCAGTTTGATCTCCTCGGCTTCCTCCATTGTACAATTGAGGCGGGAAACTATCTGCTGGTTGATCTGGTTAGATCCGAGGGAAACATCACGCATGAATACCGATATATTATCTATGAGAATGTTGAGCGAGGTCTTGCCAGCGCCTATGTCTATCAAGGCCACATTTTCCGGTTCACCTTCGTGATGCACCTCGTAAATATTCTGAAGAGCAAACGCATCTATATCAATGATACACAGATTGAGCTGGGCGGCATCTATCAGGTTGATATAATCATTCACCATGTCTTTCTTGGCGGCTACCAGCAGCACGTTCATCTGGTTTGGATTCTGCTCGTTCTCGCCAAGTATCTGAAAGTCAATGTTCACGTCATTTATATCGAAAGGAATATATTGCTCGGCTTCGAAATTGATCGATTCACTCAACTGATCTTCGGGCATATTCTGCATGGTTATCTTTTTTACTATGACAGAATAACCTCCAATGGCGATGGCTACATTCTTCTCCTTTATGTTGTACATGCGGTAGAGTTCCTGGATCGCTTCAGCCACCGTATCCGGATCCTTGATGTTCCCTTCTTCGATGGCGCCGAATGGGACATCGATCGTTCCGAACCTCTTGAGGATCCATCCCTTTTTCCCTTCAACCAGTTCCGCTGCTTTTATCATCCGGGAACCGATATCAAGCCCGATCAGTTGATTTTTTGGTACGAAAAACATGATTATCTCAATCTATATGGGTTAAGGTGTTATACCTGGATTGAAAAATCCTTCCTGGCGAATTTTTACACCGGTCTCCACTAACCAATCATTATTAAATAAAATATAACTTCCAAGGTGAACTAAAGGATACAGGCGGGCATTATTCATTATCCGAGGCCGACCGTGACACAATGCGCCGTTAATGGATCTTTCCAGGATCGAGTTCAAGCCGGCCCCCTTTTTTGGTCATGCATTTGTTGATGAGCGCCAAAAACGAAGCGTATTTTGTGTAATCTTACGTTAAATCATTGTTATGTCAAGGGAATAATCGAATCCCTGTTCAGGGATCGAGTGTGCGATAATGTCAATATACAATGTTCAATATATGATAGTCAATCGTATGATTGGATTTACCCTCATATTTTTCTCATCCCCCAATAATTTCGCAGAAAAACAAAAACTTGCTTCTTGCGGCACGGCCACTGATCACCCTAGCTCATTATTTCACATTAATTCAACTGATTTTAGCTCCCTGCAAGAACCGAACTCACCAAGGCTGTGGAATGGATTCATGGAGAATACATCACCTTCTGTATATACCCAAAAAACCGCCGTTTCTGTGTATTTCAAGAAAGAGGTCAACTACATCAGGATCGAAGTGACCACCCTTTTCGGATTTGATATACTTTATTACCTCTTCTTCGGGCAGCCCTGTCCGGTACGCTCTTCCCGATATCATGGCATCATAGACATCGACTATGGCCAGAATCCTTGCCAGCAAAGGAATCTCATCTCCGGCAAGGCCATCGGGATACCCGGATCCATCAAATCTTTCATGATGGTGCCTTATTATCTTTTTCTCTCTTTCCCAAATACCTAACTGCCCGACAATCGATTCTCCGATCTGCGGATGCAACTTTATGTTTTCATATTCAGCAGGGGTAAGCGGCCCCTTCTTCAACAGGATGTTATCTCTTATACCTATTTTCCCTATATCATGCAAACGGCCTGCCACCTCCAGCACATCCATGTCAGCATCCAAACAACCAAAGCCTTTTGCTATAATCTTCGCCGCCTCCGTCACCCTTGCTGAATGTTCCTTGGTATATATATCCCTGGCTTCCACTGTCTTCACCAGAGCAGATAGCGTGGCAAACAGGTTTTCATAAATATGTTCATAGAGGGCCAAATTCTCAACAAGGGAAGCTCCCTGCCTCACCATGAAAATCAGATAAAAAAGATCCTGTCGTGAAAAGGGGAGGGAACCCTCATTTTTGTATGCAGCGAGTACACCGAAAACCTTGCCCCGTATCATCATCGGCACTCCACAAAACGATGATATGCTGGTGTTTTTCAAATTATCGTCAAGGGCTTCCGGTACAAGAACAGGGAGGGCTTCGTCAATAACCCTTTGGACATATGCTTTTGTCGCGTTGTCCGGGAACCATTTTTCCGGTGCAACAATCATGGGATCAGGAGCTGCGGCGATTGGAACCGGATCAGAGCTCGTTACTCCTGGAAGCATAAAGCATACCGACTCACAATTTGTTATTTCATGGGTAAGCACTACTATATGTTCAAAAAGGTCAGTCCCACTGTGCAGCGAGGCCAGACGAATCATAATATGATTCAGGGTCTGGAGCTCTGTTATCTTCTGATTAAGCTCCATATTCAACTTTTCTAAACGCCTTTTCCCTTCCACCTCTTTTTTTAAAAGAATATTCCTGACAAAAAG
>CAYVIE010000013.1:27221-30905 GCA_964451355.1 uncultured Desulfobacteraceae bacterium | reverse complement strand
CTTTTTCTTGGGAAGCGGTCTCGATACATACTGCATTGTCTTTATCAAATTGTCGCTGAAATATGCCCAAATCTACCATTTTTGATGCAGCAGGTGTTAAACTTGGGTTATGAAACGACAAGCCTGTTTTAATGCCAGGGGGGATGATCTTCGTAGACCATGGAAGCCATACAAGCTATTAGGAAAATATCAGAAAAACAAACTATGACTATGATGGACTCGTAAAAGTCCATCAACTATGTTTGTTTCAATTTGTTTCAGATTTTAACTGTACCGACGTCGGTACAGTTAAATTTTACCATGAAAACACACCCAAAGCCGTTTAATACGCGGATATAGATTTCTGACATTCATGAAAAGATTAAATTGTTTCCCCTGTATTATGTTATCTTGGCGGTTGATGCCAGTTTCCAGCGGATAAAGCAAATTACTAAAGCATTACGCCCCGCAGTTTTGTTGTCTCCATCTCCTGGCAGCTGATACAAACGCCTCTGCCCAGCCCGGATTACCCAGAGCATGAATATGCGTATATGTTGCAAGCAGGTTTTTATAACAGATGCCATCGAATCCGCCTGAAATCCCCTTTCCCCGTAACATCCGGAAAGCAAATAACGGACCAGAATCATGGCGCTCATTCAGGGAGGAATAATGGAACTCGTGCCCATGTATGCATGAACCCACCGAAAAAAAAGGATTTTCCCGGGTCACCTCGATAACAGTATAGCCGTGACCCTGGGGCTTTTTGGAAAAACCGAAGGACAGGGGCAATACACCAGCCATAGGATAAGAACGCTCAAGTATGAGTTCCCTTGCGAGATAGACAAGGCCTCCGCATTCTGCATATATAGGCATACCCGCCTTTGCCGCAGCTTTTATGCTTTGGGCAAATCCCGTGTTTGATGCAAGAATTTCAGCTTGTGTCTCCGGGAATCCTCCACCCAGGTAAAGCCCGTCAATATCACATAGCGCAGCATCATGCATGGGGCTTACAAATACAATTTCCGCCCCGGCCCTGATCAAAGCCTCTATGTTTTCTTCATAATAAAACTGGAAAGCCTCGTCCCTTGCAACACCAATCCTGATGGAATCAATGGACCTACTGTCAGCGGCATCCTTGTTTTCCGGGAAGCCAGCTGGTTCATCCCGCATGATGCTATGATGAAATTTGAAAAAATCCGGTGAATTGTCTGCCTGCACTTCAAGAGGTTCTGCTGAACCAGCAATTGACATTACAGCATCGATATCAACATATCTTTGCACTATTTCAGCAGCCATTGAAATAGATGAAAAAACCCGATCATGCTCCGGTGTCGGGATAAGGCCCATGTGACGTTCAGGAAAAGGATCCTGCTTCATCCTGGGGATAGCCCCGATCACACGAATACCTGTATATTTTTCAATCGAATCGGTTATCACACGCCTGTGGCGGTCGCCCGCGACCCTGTTCAGGATAACGCCACGGATTGAAACACCCGGATCAAATTCTTTGCAGCCAAGAACAAGAGCAGCCACTGTTCGTGTGGACTTTGTGCAATCTACGCAAAGAATTACCGGGGTCGATATCCTATTCGCCACTTCGGCAGAGCTTGTGGAGCCGCTTGAATCCATGCCGTCAAACAGGCCGCGGTTGCCTTCAACAACTGCTATATCAGCTCCAATGCTTCCAAATAAAAGGGAAAAAGGGATCAGGGAAGTGTCATAGAGAAAAGGATCAAGATGACGGCACGGGCGGCCGGCCGCTATGGCCAGCCATCCCGCGTCGATATAATCAGGGCCCTTTTTGAAGGGGGCAACGGATATACCTCTTTTTGTTAAAGCCGCGGTTATCCCTACAGAGACCAGAGTCTTTCCGGATCCGCCACGCAAGGCTGCGATAAGGATCCTCGGGATCACCACCGGGCTGCCTGCCGGCATAATCTGGGCCACGTCAGGTTAAATTCAAGCTATAAATATAAACGGTTACAGCACAAAAATTGGATGTTATTCTTCTTCGTGCTCGGCCGCGGCTTGCTTGCCCATCCCCTTGAGGCCATACATGGAAGTGCTGCCGGAAGACCAGAACTCGAGAATGCCTTCTTCAACCATTTTATTCACGACCTTCTTGGCTTCCCTAGGCTTTGCTTCAAGGATCTTGGCCAGGTCGGAAAAGTAGAACTTTGACTTTGACTTGGATTTCCTGGTCAACTCGTCAATAATTTTTTGTTTTGCCTCTTCGTATTCCATTTCAATACCTCACATTGAAAAAGGTTTCCGCCTGCCGGAAACCGGCAGGCGGTGTTTGTAGTCAACCCGGATTAGAACTTGAAGTTACTTGTCTGTCTCCAAGTATAATATGCAGGATCACGGAAATCATCGATCAGGTGATGCGTGAACTCAAGCTCACATTTCTCAAAGAACCGTTCCCACCCGATCCTTTCGGCCCATTCACCGAGGCGCTCATACTTCCTGGCGTCAGCCGCATAAGTATCGAGTATCTTTTTGATGGTTTCAGTGGTCTTGGGCCACCTTGGCGGTTCATTGGGTATGAAAGCGACAACAACTTTAGAGAACTTCGGAGCTGATATACGGTTGGAAACCTTTCCGCCCACCATGATGACTATACCGTCACCTTCCTTGTCAGCCAGAGGCAGGCACGGGCACATCGTGTAACAGTTACCGCAGAACATGCATCGGCTTCTGTTGATCTCGACACTGTTGACCTTTGTCCCGTCAGGAAGCTCGACCTTCTTGGGCTTAATGGCGGCAGTGGGGCAGGCGGCTATGGCCAATGGCACCTCGCACATCTTGTCGAGGTATTCATGATCAACCATCGGCGGTTTGCGGTGATAGCCAAGGATAGCAATATCAGAACAATGAACAGCCCCGCACATATTCAAACAGCATGCCAGAGAAACCCTGACATGTGCCGGAAGCCTCATGTTCTGGAAGTCATCGAACAACACATCCATTGTGGCCTTGACAGGCCCGGAAGCATCAGTCGCAGGGGTATGGCAATGGATCCAGCCCTGTGTATGGACTATGTTTGTAACACCAGCGCCCGTGCCTCCGACAGGGAACTTGAAACTGCCGCCGACAAACTTCCTGCTTTGCAGATCGTCGATAAGCGGCTGCACCTTATCCTTGCTGTCCACCATGAACTCGATATTATTCCGGGTGGTGAAACGGACATACCCGTCACAATGCTTGTCAGCTATTTCGCAGATCTCACGGATATGGGTTACGCTCATGAGCCTCGCGCCGCCGACCCTGACGGTATAGACCTCATCACCGGTTTCTGAGACGTGAACAAGAACGCCCGGCTGGAGAATTTCATGATATAGCCATTTGCCCTTGTTCTTCTTGATGACCGGCGGATAGAATTCCTCGTAATGCCTTGGACCAATATCAGTGATACGGTCCTTCATGGGATTTTCGGGATCGTATCCAGATGAAATGAATGCCATGTCTGCACCCCCTTTATCTCAAATGATGTTTCCTGAACTCGTTGATATCGCGGTCCCAACCGCCTTCGACCTCTTCTTCTTTCCAGAAGATGTAAGGATTATGCCGCGGTTCTTTCACGTGCTGCGGCATCGGCTGGATCTCGGTAACCTCGAGAAGCTTCTGGAAGCCTTGGCGCTTGATAAGCTCACCTAAACGCTCCCTGTTCTTTCCTTCTTCCATCCACCAATCCCAGATCTTCTC
>CAYVIE010000013.1:0-27211 GCA_964451355.1 uncultured Desulfobacteraceae bacterium | reverse complement strand
TATCCCAGGGATTCTGGATTAGCCTGAGATAGGCGATGATATCCTTTATCTCCTGGTAATCGTTCTCCTTGTTTACAGGCACAAACGGTACCAGCAGCGAGCCCATTTGGGCACCATCAAGGATCGGAGCCTTTGCGCCCACCAGGATGCAGCATCCGGTCTCTTTCCCCGGGCGTAAAGCTCTTGGCATCACATTGATGCAGTGCATGCAGCGGGTGCATTCCTTGTTGTTTATTTCGAGTTTGCCGTTTTCATACCGCATGCAACCCGTGGGGCACAGATCAACAACCTCTTTTTGTATATCAAACGGTCCCCAATCACGGCCGGCATGGGCGCCTGCATTAGGTTTCAGTTCGCCGCCCACGTATGCCTTTACAGCCTCCTGGTCGATTCTTATCTCATCCTTCCACGTGCCAATGAAGGACATATCAGCCCGTGCGATGGAAGCGACACAGCAATTCGGGCAGCCATCGAATTTGAACTTGAACTTATAGGGAAACGCGGGACGGTGAAGCTCGTCCTGATACTCCATTGTGAGATTATAGCAAAGATCCTGCGTATCATAACATGCGAACTCGCAACGAGCCTGGCCCACGCAATCAGACGGAGTACGCAGATTGGAACCTGAACCGCCGAGATCCTGCTTGAGGTTGTGTGTCAGTTCATAGAAAATCTCTTCAAGCTGGGGCGTCGTGGTTCCAAGGAAAACAATGTCGCCTGTCGAACCGTGCATGTTAGTCAAACCGCTGCCCCGGAACTCCCAAAGATCACAAAGCTGCCTGAGGTATTCTGTAGTATAAAACTTTCCGCCGGGCTGGTTTATACGGATTGTATGAAAATGAGCAACACCGGGGAATTTGTCAGGCTGATCGCAGTAGCGGCCTATAACGCCGCCGCCATACCCGAAAACGCCGACGATCCCGCCGTGTTTCCAATGGGTTGTTCCATCCTTGTAGGAAAGTTCAAGCACACCCAACAGGTCTTCCACAACGTCAACCGGGATCTGATACTCGATGTTTCGCTCGTTTTTCGCCCTTGCCTCGGCCTCCTGCTTCATATCTGATACAAAACTAGGCCATGGTCCGCTCTCCAGCTGATCCAGCAAGGGGGTCTCATGTTTCGCCATCGCTTACCTCCCTTATCAATTGAAATTATCCCGCCCCGTAAAAACCGGGGCACACCTAACCTCTTCCGGAAATTCTGAAAAAAATTTCAGAAAAATTTTATGATCGCATCCTCATTATTTAAATTTGAAGAATATCATTAAAAATAAATTAAAGAGTCACTTTTACATTCAAATAGAATAATATGTCAATAAAAAACCCGAAGCGGGTCTGTTTAAGCTTTATTGGCTTACACCGGCATTTCCCCGCGACCATTTTGGACCTGAATTACCGTGAAGATACCTACAACCTTTTTTCATGCCCAAAGGGCAGATTGCCGCTAATCATAAAAATTTACGTAAACTCCGCCTCGATTTCGGGAGCAACCGGATAACCGAGCTCCTTGGCCTTGGCGTAATGATTTTGCGCGCTTTCCTTATCTCCGATCTCCAGGTAACATATCGCCAGATTGTTGTGTGCAGGAGCAAAAGCAGGCTCGATCTCGATGGCCTTTTTGTTCGCCTCTATGCTCTCCCTTACCATTCCGGCCATAAGGTAAGCGTTTGCCAGTGTCGCATACGCCTGGACAAAGCGCTTGTTGTACTTTATAGCCTTTTTCAATGCATTGATGGCCCCTTCTATGTCGCCTTTCTGGAGAAGGACAAAACCGATATTTCCGTACCCCTCGGCAAAACCCGCACGCACCTGTACACTCCGGCGATTATACGAAAGACACCCGTCTAAGTCTCCCCGTTGGAGGCATATCCCTCCGAGTTGCACATAAGCTTCGGCCAGCGTTGGACTGCACCGAATCGCCTCAATAAACTCCTTTTCAGCTTCGTCAAATTTTTTCAATCCCATCAATGCGGTAGCCAGATTGTAATGCGTCATGCCGCAATCCGGATTCACCCGCAGCGCTTGCCGCTGGCGCTCTATGTATTCCTCGGTAAACCTGACCTTTTCATCCATTTATCGGCTCCTTGTTATCAGCTCCTTGCAAAATCTTGACTGCTGCTTTATATTTTTTTAAATATCTCACCATACATTAATCGTTATATTCACAATATTCACAAAATATTTGCAACATCATGGATCCGGGGAGGCGTAAATCGGCAAGAAAGACACGCAAAGGCGCTCCCCCCATTACGCCAGAAATAGTTGACCACCATATCGGTTGATCAGCGACAAGGTAAAATGGCGCTCAACAAAATGTCCCGATCGACGGTTTATTTATATTATTATGTTATAAGGCGTATTTATGTTATAATGCGTAAGGAATATTTGTTAATCATTCGCTATGATAATTGAAACAACCGCTATGATAATTGAAACAACAGGAGGATCATTTAAGTCTATAGATAAGTCTATAGATGAAGCGATCTTCAGATGAAGCGATCTTCAGATGAAGCGATCTTCCCGAAACCATTGACAAATTTTTTTGTCAAATATTAAAAAGTTTTTATGCTAATTCGTCGATGCACCAAAGTCAAGCTTGAAACAACACCGGTTGAAAACTATTTCAGACAACCGTATTCATGCATATAACCCGTATCCGTGAGCGCTCGTCCGTGCGCCAGGTGCGCGAAGGCAGCTGTTCGATAATAGTCCGCTATACCCGGCCGGCTGCCGGCATGACAAAGTCAAGAAACTCCATGGGACGGGGAAGAGCTGCCCATCTCCAGCCACTTTATATGAATTCAAACAGTTCTACCCCTGCCTGTGGAAAAAACCGAGCCGCACCCGGCCGGATGGCGGGCTATCCACGAATAGTCTTTGTTTTGCAAACTTTTACCTCAACACAAAAAGTGCAAGGAGAATAAAATGCGGCCAGGATGCTATACCGCTCTTGTAACCCCTTTTGATAAGACCGGAGAAAAAATTGATTTCAGTGGCCTGGAGAAACTGATTTCATTCCAGATCGAATATGGTGTCACCGGAATACTTGCTGTCGGCACGACCGGTGAGAGCCCGACCCTCTCCTGGGATGAACATCTGGAAGTAATCGAGAAAACAGCGGGACTGTGCTCAAAAAGATGTGCGTGCATCGCCGGGACCGGGAGCAACAATACAGCAGAAACCCTCAAAGCGACCGAACATGCGGCATCTGCCGGAACAGACGCAGTGCTCCTGGTTGACCCTTACTACAACGGCCCCAGCTCCCTTGAAATCAGAAAGGAATACATATCCCCTGTGGCCAGCACCTTCCCGGAGGTATCTGTTATACCTTACGTGATACCCGGCAGGACAGGCACCAAACTATTACCCCAAGACATCGCTATACTCGCTGAAAACCACAAGAACATATCTAGTGTCAAAGAGGCGACCGGTGATCTCGACAATATGCGGAAAACCAGGGAATGCTGCGGGCCTGACTTCGTTATTCTATCGGGAGACGATGCTCTGACCCATACAATGATGACAGATTCATCCATTGCGGCCAAAGGGGTGATTTCAGTCATTTCAAATATTGCCCCAAAGGCGGTATCAGATTTGATCAGGGCGCTACTTGCAGCCGACAATGAGACCGCAGGGAAATTAAATCAGGCCCTTACGCCATTGTTCAGCCTGGTGACCGTCACCACAAAAGAGAAGACCAAATGGGGCGAAATAACCTGCCGCGCCAGGAATCCCCTGCCAATAAAGACCCTTATGCAGATACTCGGACTACCCTCAGGGCCCTGCAGGCGTCCGCTCGGCAGGATGACCAGACAGGGTGTCGATAAGGTGGTTTCAGCAGCAAAACAGGTTTGGGGAGAGAACCCGGAAATTTTCTCGCCGATCCACGAATTCTTTGGAATCGATGTCGAGGCCAGACTGAACGACCAGCAGAGGATCGAAGCGCTGGCCTATCCTGATTATGCATGAAATTACGCATAAACGGCTGATAGCGCCGGATGGGGTTAAAAATGCAGGGCTGCCCCATCCGGCCTTATCCTGGTTGATCCCAAGCCATTGCTTCAAAAAGAGGATATCCTGAATCCGTGACCAAAAGTGCGCTCTTACACCCGCTGTTTTGTTTTGCCGGCATCAGTCCAAATATCCAGCAAAACATTGATCGAGCGGCTGCCTTCGCGGATCTGGCGCACCGCCGGGAGTTCACTGGTTCAGGGATATAATAAGCAGATTCAATCAGTATCTTTTCCTTTTTCCTTTTCGTGCAGCCTGGCCTTACGTCTTTCAAGCTCCTTTTCATTGAAGCTGAATCTGTCCCCATCCTTGAAAAGAAGCCATCTCAACCAGTCAAACCCGAAATGAAGAAGCTGAATCTCGTCATCCCTGATCATGTCTTTAGTAGCACTGTCGATCTTGTAGAGAGACAGAAATGAGCTCTCGAATACGAATCTCCGGAAACGGTCAATATCATAACTTGCGGTGAAAAACATCTGCTTGGTCTTTTCCGTAAGCCTGATATTCGGAGGCAAGGATCTCTTTCTAACAAACAGATCGGTCCAGGGGGCGTTTATCTCATCATAAAGATCTACTCCCTGATCCCGGCGCCAATCGCTGACGGTCCATTCCTTGTCCTCTTCAAACCCCTTGCAATGGGGTTCGTTAATCATGAAATAAAACCCCTCGCTGGTCTCCTCCTTGTAACTCAAAGACGCGACTCCCAACGGATAATAACGGCAGGTTGTCGGGCGGTCGGAATAGACTATGCAGCCATCCTCGCGGACAAAAGGACATGACGGTTCGCCTTCCTGGTCATCTAGCATCCTCAACGTGACAACCGGCAGATCGGTCTTTTCCAGAAGCCTCGGCACAGTATATATAGCAAGAAACTCTTGCGATGTTATCTGCAGCCGGTTTTTCAGCCTGATGATATCATAAGGTGTAAGCATGATATCTATCCCTCGGCAGCATCGGGTGAAACATGAAATTCCCTTGTGGCAACGAAACCTGAACCTGCTGTTCTCAGACAGCTTGACCGGTGGAATACCTGCGCCCTGATTTATCATATGACTCTCCTTGGCTGTCGATTGCATTAAAAATTAAGTATCAAAAAAGTATATTTCAGATTATTTGAAAAACAGTCTGCTTGATGTAAAAAATTTGCCAGCACCCGCCAGGCAGGCCCGGGACGGGAAATACCGATCTGCTCGGGACGGCCAAGCGACAAAACTTTTATGATTAGCTGTAATCGTCCCCGGTCATGAAAATATGGCCGTTTTTTTACCCGACTCCAGAGGTGTTTTCACGGTAAATCAAAATCATATTGGTCGATTAATGAAATACTGGATCTATGAACGGACTGGCCGGCTCCCATAGATCCAGGAAAATTATAAAACCCCCGGCGGCATCGGGGTCACCGGCTCACCGCCAAGAACATATCCACCGTCTAACCTTATCACACTTCCAGTCATGTAATCCGCATCGCGCACCAGGAACATGACTGCAGATACCACGTCCTGGATCTCCCCGATCCTCCCGAGAAGGGTATGCCTGATGATGGCTTTTTTCTGGTCATCCTGCAACACCCCCCAGCCCCTTGTTCCCTCACCGTGGCGGCTATGAATAAAACCCAGCACCAGCTCGTTCACCCTGACTTCAGGAGCCGCCTCCCTTGCCCATATCTCCGTCAACATCGATACTCCCCGGTTAGCGGCTGAATAACCGTCATTGAAAACCAGGGAGGCAGGCCCCGATCTTCCTACTATCCCGGCTATGGAGGATATATTCACTACGCATCCGTCCCCGGATTCCTTGAGATGGGGAAGAGCCGCGTTGTATACCCATCTCTTGGCCCTCAAAGTTGTCTCCATCTCCAGATCCCATTGCTCTTTTACATAAGGACCGTGCACAACCGGCCACCCGCCCCTTTCTATATTATTTATAACGATATCAATCCTGCCTAACTCCGAAACAGTATCTTCCACTAAACACTCTACGCTCCCAGGATCTCTCAGATCAGCTTTCTTTATGAAATAGTTGGCCCCTGCGGCCTTGAGATCCGAAACCAGAGCAGGCAAGTGTTCCTCCCAGTCCCAGTATGGGAGCGCAAGCTTCACACCGCTCCCGGCCAGGGCGAGAGCAATCCCCTTTCCTATCCCCTTTACAGCTCCAGTCACGAGAGCACAACGACCTTCAAGGCTTTTATCCATGATGAATCGATCTCCATCCGGCTTGACAATTTTTTACAGTGACTCTGAATGGTGCGGCCTTATCCCTCTTAATGGACAGGTATGTATTAAATTCAGCCTGAATCCATAAGCCTTTTCACCTATACCAGATGCGCGAAGACAACCTGTTTGACAAATAGCCCGCTACACCGGGCAGACGGCGTTTCAGGTGAAAAGAACACCCACCCTCATTTGATCATGACACCCTAATCAATAAATATGAAATATTGACAGCCACGCCGGCTCACCTGCTAACACAAGAAGCCGACCTGATCAGATCAACAGCTTCAGCAACAGCTTTTTTTACCAAATCCATGGCCATGGTGGTGTCACTCAATTCAAGCGCATTGAAATCATCTCCAGCAAAAGAATACATCGCATCGGCAACGCGAGAAAACAAACCCGGCTCCAGACATCCCGGCAAGAAACGATTCTTGGCGGCAACAAGGTCTAACAACATATCGTTCGCCCTGTTATATGGCTCTATCTCCTGGATTGTTATCCATTCGTCTATGGTATGGTGTTTTCCCACGCCATGTCCACGGCAAACCGGATCCCTGATCAAGTAGAAGTCCACAGCCACAGAACCGGTCTCCCTATTGCGCCTTACCACCCTCGTCAAGGGAAAACTTCGACATGACCCGGGGCGTGCGGGATATACCATGCATCCAGAATCAGTGACAAACGGGCATTCCCTTTCAGGACCCGGCTTAGGCCTCAAGGTTACAACAGGTAAACCAGAACCAGGCCCGATGGAGGTCACGGCATAACTCTTCACGAAAGCGGTGGGAGCCATGCCCATGTAAAGGGAAAGCATGAGTATGTCATATGGAGTCAGCGGCTGAACAAGGTCCCTGCAACAAGCATTAAAACAGCTCACACCCGGAGCACATTCAAAAGCAAATCCTTCCGGACCTACCGCGGTAACGACGCCCGTATCATCATTCATAGCCAGCTTACCTTATTCATAGTTTAACGACAAGCCATCCTGATTACCACTCCACCCTGAAAATAGAACCTACATGGCAAGCGCCCGTGTTGCCAACGCATAGCCCCGGAAAGGCCTGCCCAAGCGCCGGATACGCGTTGACAGCCTCTCGATAACAGAGCGCATATCAGGCTGGCGCTGTCAAAACAGATGGCATTCTCACTATTGTTTCCGTATTCAGGCCAACTATACATTCCACACACAGGGCCGGACAATATTCATACACAACAAAGAAACAAATATTCCGGCACCATATTTCCTTTCATTTTTTCAATCAACCTGATTCTCACCTCAATAGCGGGCGGACAAACTCCACAGACACCATAAATCTCTTGATTTCAAAAATTAATATACATATAAATACAGGCTTGAATAACAGGAAAAAGTTAAATCTCAGTTAATTCAGATATATTTTTTTCTGTTCCTTTCATGCTGGTTGTCAAATTGAGCCTATATTTTATTTAAATCATCAGAAAAGGAGGTGTTCCAATAGCCAAGCAACGCAATGATGTAAAAAAGGTACGCGTCAACCAGGAAATTAACGCCAGGGAAGTCAGGGTTATTAATCCGGACGGCAAGCAACTAGGCATTCTCCCTATAAGCCAAGCATTATCAACAGCTGAAGAATACGGTCTTGACCTTGTTGAAGTTTCTCCCACGGCGAACCCTCCTGTCTGCAAGATCATGGATTACGGTCGATTCAAGTATGAGCAGACCAAAAAAATGCAGGAGGCCCGTAAAAAACAAACAGTAATAATTGTCAAGGAGATAAAGTTACGCCCCAAGACCGATACCCACGATCTGAATATAAAGATGGGAAGAATAAGGGAATTTCTGAAAAAAAAGTACAAGGTCAAGGTAACGGTAATGTTTCGGGGGCGCGAGATTACCATGCGCGATCGTGCCCAGGAATTGCTTGATCAGATAGTGGAGGAAATGAGCGATATTGGGACTGTTGAACAGGCATCCAAGATGGAAGGCAGGACCATGAGCATGGTTCTCTCCCCGAAATAATGATTGCCCTGGGCCTCCTGGATTAAGGGGAAAATATAGACGTTACACACGATCAATCAAAAACACGGTTAAAACAAACCAGTCCCCCCAGGCTGCCCGCAGGTTATCGCCAATCATCGTTCACAAGCTTATACAGACAACAGCAAATGGATCCCCCGGGGTACAAAACCGGGGGAACAAGAACGTGCTTCAGCAGTCCATACCATCGGATATTCATATCGATCCCGTCTTTTTCCGGATACAAGATCCCTTGATCATACATCGTAAAAGAGAAGTACCGGTGGGTGTCATTTTGCTGAAATTCACCACCATTACATGCGGCCAACCGAGTGCGGTCTCAGATATAACTATATGATATTTTGGGGTTGACGGGAGACAATTTTTCGGGCATATGTTTTCGATTCATTTTTTCTTATGGTATATATCCGGCATATTCTTCTTCAGGAAAATATTCATGTTCCTTAGTGACTTGGAAATTACTTCAGGGAATAAAAATCCGGTCTGCTGATCGACCGGCCCTGATATATTCCAAGGAGCAGTAAGCCATAAAAACCATAAGAACGTCCGAGGCCATGTTTTCATAATTACTCAAGGAGCTGAAAATGCCAAAAATCAAAACAAACAGAGCTGCGGCAAAAAGATTCAGGAAAACCGGTACTGGGAAATATATATTTTCAAAATCCCATGCCAGCCATATATTAACGAAAAAAACAAGAAAACGAAAAAGAGCCTTGAGGAAAAAACAGGTCATATGCAAGGCCGATATGAAAGAGATTCGCAGACTGCTACCCAATGGTTAAGCTGAAAATGCTTACACCATGACCGGCGCTGTGTTTATTATCCGCCCTGCTGAAACGGCAAAGGTTTCTGTCCCCCGGAGGATAGACATTTCGGGGATACAGGTATATTCACTATGACCTTAAGGTGTAATTTCGTATAATCAGGTAAGGAGCATTTCATCATGCGTGTAAAAAGAGGATTTAAGGCCAGAAGGAGAAGAAAAAAAATTCTGAAATTGGCCAAGGGCTACAGAGGAGGCAGAAGTAAACTCTACCGGACAGCGGCTGATGCCGTTGATAAAGCCCTGATGTATGCCTACCGCGACCGTAAAGTCAGAAAACGTGATTTCCGTAAGTTGTGGATAGCACGCATCAACGCAGGAGCCAGGATGAATAATATCTCTTACAGCAAGTTCATCGCTGGATTGAAAAAAGCCAACATCGAACTCGACAGAAAGGTACTCGCAGATCTGGCCGTATCCGATCCGAAGGCGTTTAGCAAACTTACTGAAATTGCCGCGTCAAATATTTAGATATTTTCCAGCTTCCGGTGCTACCCTTTGAACCGTCATGGCTATATATCATGAATCCATGAGCAAGCAATCCGCCCTATGCCGGATAAGGATATCAATAATCAAGCATTACTCTCATCCGCTCATAGGGTGTCTGATACCATGACGGGTTGAATATACTGCTTTCAGGGGTGCTTTTTTTACAAGAGGGAAGAGGGCTTCCCCTCTCCCGCCATTTGAAATAAACTCAAATGGTTCCACCCCCACCCCCGGCCAGGGCTAAACCGCCCCCGGCCGGATGATGGACTTTTTACAAGTCCATCATTTTTCGATAAAAGCGGTCCGGTCAGCAGCATATCCCATAAAGCGAGCTAAAGAGATATCCATACTTGACAACGCTGCGGCCCTATCCGGGTGGGGGGACAGGCTGATATAAGGAGGATCAGAATCCCTCCTGTCTCGATATCTTATTTCAGGTATATTTTCACAACATCGAATTTTTTCAAAAACTCGACTAATTCCATAAGGTCTTCAAAAGTGACTAGCACAGGCTGGCAGATAGAAAATATTGAAAAAGAAGCCCTGCAGGAGATAGAAAAAGCGGCTGATACAAAAACCCTACAAGAAATCTCCATCAAGTACCTGGGACGCAAAGGGTTGATCACGGGTTTTTTGAGGAATATTTCAAGTCTTCCTCCCGAACAGAGGCCTGATGCGGGGAAGAAGGCCAACCGTGTCAAAAGTATCATTTCAAAAGCCATAGATACAGCCCGCGAGAGAATAGAAAAGGAAGCCAGGGAAGCACAGCACATAGATGTTACCCTTCCCGGCCGCCCACTGAAAACCGGGTCCCTGCACCCTGTGACGAGAATAACCAGGGAAATATCCGCTATCTTCATGAGGATGGGATTTTCCATCGCGGAAGGTCCGGAGATTGAATCTGACTATTACAATTTTGAAGCCCTCAACATACCCAGATATCATCCTGCCAGGGATATGCAAGACACCTTCTATGTTTCGGACGAAATCGTTCTGCGAACCCACACATCACCAATCCAGGTCCGATACATGGAAAAGAACGATCCTCCCATACATATCATCGCGCCTGGAAAGGTTTTCAGGTGCGACTCTGATCAGACCCATACCCCCATGTTTCACCAGATCGAAGGTCTCCTCGTTGACCGGGATGTCTCTTTTGGAGATCTCAAGGGAATACTGACCAGGTTCGTGCACCAGATATTCGGTGAAGGCATCGGGGTCCGTTTCAGGCCGAGTTTCTTCCCGTTCACAGAGCCGAGCGCTGAGGTTGACATAGCATGTGTTATCTGCAAGGGAGCGGGCTGCAGGGTATGCTCAAATACAGGTTGGCTCGAGGTGTTAGGATGCGGAATGGTACATCCGGCTGTGTTTGAAAATGTCGGATATGACACTGACATGTATTCCGGGTTCGCTTTTGGCATGGGAGTTGAAAGGATAGCAATGCTTAAATATGGCATCAATGACCTTAGACTATTCTTTGAAAATGACATCCGTTTTCTGGAGCAATTTTAGCTTCCAGCCTTCATCAGCAGCGGCTCCCCCCGGGATACAGGACCAGGAATTCTTTCAAAACGAAATATTATACCGCTCATAATACATACGTTACGTGACTCTTATTTCTGGGCGTGAAATCCCGAATGACTGCACGGAAAACAAAAGGTCTGTTTCAAGATGAAAATATCACTTTCATGGCTTTCAGATTACGTAAAGATACCTGATGATACTGAAGGACTGGCGCATCGCCTCACAATGGCCGGATTCGAGGTGGAAGGAATTGAAGACCGTTTTTCCTACCTTGAAAGCGTAAAAATTGGAATCATCAAAAAAATCACGGCCCATCCCAATGCAAACCGCCTTTCCATCTGCCATATCGATATAAAAGAAGCCCTGTTGACTGTCGTGTGCGGCGCACCTAACATAAAAACCGGCCAGAAAGTTGCGTGCGCTTTGCCGGGCACAGAACTCCCCTCCGGCATTACAATTGAGGCAGGGGTCATCCGCGGGGTAAAATCAGAAGGCATGCTCTGCAGTGAGCATGAACTGGGGCTGGGCCAGGACGCATCGGGAGTCATGATAGTGGATACCGGCACGCCCATCGGGATCTCCCTGAAGAAAGCCCTTGAGCTTTCTGACCCTGTGCTCGACATCGGTTTGACTCCCAACCGGGGTGACTGTCTCAGTATCCTCGGGATAGCAAGAGAGGTGGGCGCTATATATGATGTAAAAGTGGGCAGGCCGAAGGTAAATATACCCGCTTCGTCAGGTCCTGCCTCCCGCATGGCATCCGTTGAAATAAAAGATCCTGACCTGTGCCCGAGGTATTCGGCCATGCTTCTTTCAGGGATATCGGTAAAGCCCTCTCCATACTGGCTTGCCGACAGGCTGCGGTCGGTTGGAATGAAACCCATAAACAACATAGTAGACGTAACCAATTACGTCATGATGGAGACCGGCCAACCCCTTCACGCATTTGATTTCGACAGGCTTGCCGGACAGAAAATAATCGTGCGCAGGGCGAGAGAGAAAAATTTCGTGACCTTGGATGGTAAAACCAGGGCCCTTGATCCGGAAATGCTTATGATTTGTGATGCTGAAAAACCGGTGGCCGTAGCCGGCGTAATGGGCGGGGAAAACTCTGAAATATCAGACAATACGCGAAACGTTCTGATTGAAAGCGCCCATTTTGATCCTGTCTCCATAAGAAAAACAGCAAAAAAACTCGGCCTGAGCACTGACGCATCCTACAGGTTCGAGCGTGGTGTCGACCCTGAAAAAACGGTTTTCGCGATGTACAGGGCGGCTGAACTCATGATCAAAACAGGTGGTGGAAGTATTATTGACGGGTATATTGACATCTACCCCAGGCCCTGGAAGCAGGTAACCATCGACATTGACGCAGACCGAATCAACCGCTTCCTCGGCACCGGGATAAAGAGCGATCACATGGTAAAGCTTCTTTCATCCATAGAAATCCCCGCGGTCCAAACCCGTCAGGCAAGGATAGAGGTCAGAGTCCCTTCTTTCAGGAGTGACATAACCCGCTGGGAGGACATTGCGGAAGAAATCGCCAGACTTTATGGATACGACAATATTTTGCAAACCCTTCCCAAGGTACCCGCTTCAGGATTCATTCCACCCAAAAACCAGGTTATAAAGACAAAAATACAGGATCTATTTTATGGTTATGGCTTTATTGAAACCATAACATACAGTTTCATGGCAAAGAATGATCCCGCCCTTTTAACCCTTCCAGACGGCGATGAAATGACAAAGGCCGTGGCGCTCGCAAATCCACTGACTGAAAACCAGTCACTCATGCGTACGACACTTGCGCCGGGGCTCCTGACAGCATTGGGCGCGAACCTCAAGCGGCGGAGAGAAACCATAAAGGTCTTTGAAATAGGAAAAATTTTCATATCCACTGGACAAGACTCACTCCCAGTGGAAAAAGAAATGGCCGCAGCAGTATGGGGGGGGAACCGATACGAATCCTCATGGAACCAGAAACCCGAACCTTGTGACTTCTATGATCTCAAGGGGGTGGCCCAGGGAATACTCGAAACACTCCAGGTCCCTGACATAAAATGGAAAGCAGCAAAGCCTGAGGAACGCCCCTACCTGGCTCCAGGCAAGAGCGCTGTCATTTGCTCCGGCCGGACCAGGATCGGTTACCTAGGAGAAATATCAACCGATGTCATCAGAAATTACGGGATAGAAGGCACAGGATATCTTCTGGAACTTGAACTGGACAGCCTTATCCCGCTGGTGCCAGACGGATTTACCTTTCATCCGATCCCAAAATTCCCATCATCGGCAAGGGATGCAACCCTGATCGTACCGGCCCGGACAGAAGCTCAAAGGATGATCGAAGAGATACTTGACCAGGGGTTTGAAATAGTTGAATCGGCCGGCATATTCGATGCGTACGAAGGCAAACCTATACCTGAAGGAAAGAGAAGCATTTCCATACGTATCATATACCGCGCCCCGGACCGGACATTGACGGACGAGGAGGTGAATTCTCTCCACAAAGATATAGTCACAAGACTTTTGCAAAAATTCAATGCTGACCTGCCATAAACAACATTGAACCGCTTTCATGCAGGACGAGCAGGCCAAATGGGAGCATCTTTTGCTGCCCGGCCGGAATGGAGATATCAGGCCTGCTTATTTCCTGGATTCTTGTTCTTTCAATACCATGTAAGAAGCTGCAGGGTCAAAACCATGAAAGAAACGCCAGCTACCGAACCCTTGATCGAAATTCCGGATAAGCTTTACTTCCGTATCGGCGAGGTTACCCGTTTAACCGGAGTGGCTGATCATGTTTTGCGATTCTGGGAATCCGAATTCTCATGTATACGTCCCAAAAGAACAGAATCCGGACAGCGACTCTACCGCAAATCAGACATACAAAAGGTATTTCTGATAAAACACCTTCTTCGTGAAAAGAGATTCACCATAGAAGGGGCCAAACGTTGGCTTAAAAAGTATCCTGATATGGTTCCCGCGGATATCTCCGTACAAGATCGCTTGAAAACCGAGATCCTTCCCGAGATCAAAAAGACCTTGCTCCAAATAAAAAAAATATTGGAAACAGACCAATAACTCATGGTCTAGGACCGACCCGGTTCCCAAAAATTACCTGAATCCCGGCGAAGTGGGATTGAATCCTTATTTTTGAATCAAAAATTCGATTATCTTGAAAAAACCTCCGGGGCCGGGGCTAAACCACCCTCGGCCGGATGATGGACTTTCTACGAATCCATCATAGATTTTTGACTTTATTAAATAAGCTGCCCTTTGGGGTGTTTTCCAGCACGCCATCTGCCTGCATTCGCGTCTCTGGCGTACGCGAAAACGCTCGCGGATCCGGGGGAATAATCAAATAGTATTTCTCCTTTCCCCAAGCATACAAACCTGCTGAATATACGTACGGCTTGCCTTCCAAGATATTTTTATATTGACAAATCAGAATCATAGGCTTATCTAAAAGAGTTACCATGAGCGGGCATAGCTCAGTTGGTAGAGTACAAGCTTCCCAAGCTTGGTGTCGCGAGTTCGAATCTCGTTGCCCGCTCCATCGTTACAGAAAGAAGCCACGGCGCGGAGAGCCAGGTTGACGATCCAGTGAATAGATCGCTGGTCACATGGCATGGGAGATATGAAGACATCCCTTCCCCGCCGTTTTGTATAGAAAAAGCTTTCCTTCAGATCCGGCAAAACCAGTTGGCATTTGCCGGTAAGCGGATATAATTTCTGTCCGTTTTGGGGAAAGATACATCGCTGTGGATTGGTGTTAAAGCGAAACGGGCGATTTGCCCGTTTTTTGTTTGTCTTTTTACATAAACAGACTTTTGCGGGTTCATTATAATATTTATAATATTAATATCTGCATACGGCAGCCGGGCTTCCGGCTTTGTGGCTCATTACAGGCCAAGGAAATGAGAAGAAAAGAGAGGAAGAAGAAAATATACAAGCCCCGGGACCAGAATTACGATACAGCTGCCCATACGACAGATATCTCGGATCTTGTGGCAACTGTATGGAAGGTCGCAGAGCCGGTATGCGCTACGGACGGTCTTGAACTAATACATGTGGAGTACCAGAGGGAACAAAGCGGTTGGGTCCTGAGGCTTTACATGGACAAGCCGGGCGGGATAAATATTGATGATTGCGCTCATATAAGCAGGAAGCTTGGTGATATCTTCGACTTTACAATAAATGAGCCGCATCCTTACATCCTCGAGGTAACATCACCAGGCCCCGAGCGTCCCTTGTCGAGGATCAAGGACTTTGAACTCATGAAAGGAAAACCCGCCCGCATACGCACCAAGTACCCTATAGGCGGGAGAAAAACTTTTACCGGCACCCTCGTGGGAATTATGGATGGACTGGTTCTGCACTCCATAGAAAACGAGACCCTGGCCATTCCATATGATGCTATACATCGCGCCAGGCTCCAAAAACAACACGGAGATTAAAAATGTTGATCACGGATATGCAACGGATCATCGAGCAGGTCAGCCGGGAAAAAGGGATACCCTTCGAGACCCTTGTGAACGCACTGGAAGATGCCCTTAGATCGGCTGCCAAAAAGAAGTTCGGCGACCGCTGTGATATAGAAATACGTTATAACGATGATTCCGGAGAAATTGAGGTCTTCCAGTTCAAGGACGTCGTTGATACCGTGTCTGATCCTGATCTGGAAATCAGCCTTGAAGAAGGCCGCAGGCTTGATCCGGAGTGTGAGGTAGGCGACAGCCTTGGGATGAAAATGGATCCAAGCACATTCGGCAGGATAGCGACCCAATCTGCAAGACAGGTCCTGTTTCAAAAACTCAAGGCGGCTGAGAGGGATTCTGTCTACAAGAACTTTGTGGATAAAAAATTCGAAATAATAAATGGAATAGTATCCAGAGTTACACGCTCGGAAATATACGTAAACCTGGGTCAGGCAGAAGCTGTTATGAGCCGTCGTGACCAGTTGCCGGGCGAGATATACCGAAGAGGTGACCGCGTCCGCGCTCTTATAATCGATGTAAAAAATGATTTCAAGGGGCATCAAATTATACTTTCAAGGACCCACAACGAATTTCTGGTAAAACTGTTCAAGGCAGAGGTGCCCGAGATAACCGAGGGGCTCGTCGATATTGTAAGCGTTGCAAGAGACCCTGGGAGCAGGGCTAAAATCGCTGTCAGATCCCATGCAGCCGATGTGGATCCCGTAGGCGCATGTGTTGGAATCAGGGGAAGCAGGGTGCAGAATGTGGTTCATGAACTCAAAGGGGAAAAAATAGACATCATCCCCTGGCACATGGACCCGGCCAAATTCGTATGCAGCGCCCTTGCGCCTGCGTCCATCTCCAAGGTGATAATCGACGATGCGAATCATTCCATGGAGGTCATAGTTCCAGACGACAATCTTTCCATTGCTATAGGCCGGCAGGGCCAGAATGTCAGACTCGCATCACAGCTAACGGGGTGGCGCTTGGATGTTACAGACGAAACAAGCTATAAGGAAAAACTTGAAGCCGGCTTTGACGCCTTCATGAAAATACCGGAAATGACGGAGGAAATGGCGAACAATTTGCTGCAAAACGGCTGCTATACTCCGGAAGATCTGCTCAAGGTGGAGCCGGAACAGTTGAGTGAACTCATCGGGATCGATATGGAAACAGCGAATCTCATAATCGAAAATAACAAGAAAATCCATTTCAACAGACGAAAACACAGGCATACCGGAAAAAAAGAGAAAAATCTGAATGAAGAAATAAAAACCGCGGAGCGAACAGCCAAAGATCAGGAAAACGGCTTGGATGAGGACATGGCAACGCAAAGAAAATGATATCCCGGATCCGTGACGGAAAACAAAGGAATCCGATTATCTACACCGGCAGTTAAAGAAGAATAACCATTAAAGTTTCTTCATGCTAATAAAGTTTCTTCATGCTAAAAAATGAAATCTGTTCTACCCGGCTTTATGGTTCTGGGAAACGGGCCTGATAGAAAAAACGAGGGGGTTTTTTGATGTCTACGCGGAGAGTTTTTGAAGTAGCCAGAGAATTGAATATGACTAACAAGGAACTTTTGGCAAAGCTCCATGACTTGGGATACGACCAGATTACCCATCACAGTAATTCTCTGGACGAAGCGACAATATCCGAAATAAAGGCGAAGCTCTTCGGGAAAAAGGATGCGCGTCCCGTGGAGGAGGTCCGTGTCGCCCAAAATATTATCCGCCGCAGGAAGAAAAAAGCGGAACCACCTCCTTCTCTGGAACCGGAACAAGAACAACGTGAATCTGAAGGCGTCGAGCCTGAGAAAGAAACTACGGACGAAAAAACAACGGAAAAAGAAGCTCTTCCCCAGGAACCATCAGAAGCCGGAAAAGAAGCCGCGGCTGAAAAAGAATCACTTGAAGACGGGAAAAAAGCACCTGTCCCCGAACAGGTGGAAGATGCCGCTTCAACAATAGAACAACCCGAGACAAGCCAGAAAACGCCCACTCACAAGAGGATAAAGAAAAAAAAGACAACACACGAAGCTGCAATTGTTATCGAAAAACCCGAAGTTCATGAACCGGAAAAAGAAGCAAAAGACACTGCTCAGGGTGAGCAAGCCGCTCCCGCTGCCATGGAGGAGACATCTATTCCCGAACCCGAAGTAAAAGAAGAGGTAAAAGAAAAAAAAGATTCAGATGCAATAAAAGAACCTGCCATCGAATCTGTGGTAAGTGAACCTGCTGCTCCAGAGCCAGAGAAAAAAGAGGCTGCTGAACCCGAACCTGAAAAAAAGGAAAAACAGGTACGTAAACCTGCAAAAAAGAAGAAAAAGAAGAAAAAAGATATCCCTGCGAAGGTCATTAGTCTGCCCGATGAAATCGAAGAGCCGGTTACACCACATAAACCTGAGACGCTTGAAAGGCCGGCAAAGGTTGTGCCCTTTCCTTTCGCAGGTCCAACCACTCCTGAACCGGAAGCTCAGGAGAAAGTAGAAAAGAAAAAAAAGAAGAAGAAAAGAAAAAAATCGGCGGGAGATGAACTCGCCGAAGCAGAAGCCAAGGTGATAAAACCTGTCAAGAAGAAAGGCGGGTTTCGCCAGAAGGCCGTTGTTGAAGGTGATGCCTTGTATGACCATAGATACGGTCGTTCAAGGAAATCCAAGAAAAAGGATAAAGGAGCAAAAAAGGTCAAGGCGCCGGCAGGTACCCAGATAACGGTTCCCAAAGCGATTAAACGCCGCATAAAAATGGCTGATACCATTGTACTGTCTGAACTTGCAAAAAGAATGGGAATAAAGGTCAATGAGCTGATCGCCAAACTCATGGGAATGGGCATGATGGTAACAGCCAACCAGACTATAGACTTCGATACTGCCACACTTGTAGCGACCGAGTTCGGCTTTGAAACCGAGAAGGCGTCATTTGAAGAAGAAACCATAATCAAGCAGACCGAGGATGCCCCTGAAGCCCTGAAGCCGCGTCCTCCGGTGGTGACCATCATGGGACATGTGGACCACGGTAAAACATCGCTTTTAGATACCATACGCAAATCCAACATCACCCAAAGGGAAGCGGGAGGAATAACACAGCACATAGGCGCATATCATGTAAAACTCGATTCCGGAGATATTGTTTTCCTAGACACCCCAGGTCATGAAGCATTTACGGCCATGAGGGCCAGGGGAGCCAAGGTGACTGACATCGTCATACTCGTAGTTGCGGCAGATGACGGCGTCATGCCCCAAACCATTGAAGCCATCGATCACGCCAAGGCGGCAAACGTGCCTATAATTGTGGCGGTAAACAAAATCGACAAACCTGAAGCAGACCCCGAAAGAATAAAGCGCGAGCTTGCGGAAAAAGGACTCATTCCGGAAGACTGGGGAGGAGAAACGATCTTCGTCAATGTCTCCGCCAAAACAGGTGAAGGAATCGACGAACTCCTGGAGATGATACTCCTCCAGGCGGAGGTCATGGAGCTGAAGGCGAATCCGGACAAACTCGCACGGGGCTATATAATAGAATCAAGGCTTGAATCAGGCCGAGGGCCGGTAGCCACTGTTCTTGTCACCGACGGAACCCTTCATGTGGGTGATCCGGTTGTGTCCGGCACCCATTACGGTAAAATCAGGGCGATGTTTTCAGATCTGGGACAGCAGGTCAAAGAGGCGGGCCCATCCATACCTGTCGAGATCATCGGGCTATCCGGGGTGCCCAACGCCGGAGACGAGCTGATATCCCTTGAAGATGAAAAGACAGCAAAACAAATAAGCGAGCACAGGGCCCAGAAACAACGGGCAAAAGAACTTGCAAAGGCAAACAGGCTCAGACTGGAGAATCTTTTTGAGCAGATGCAGGAAGGCGAGATAAAAGAATTAAACATCATAATCAAGGCGGATGTCCAGGGATCCATAGAGGCTATCAGGGACTCACTGTTAAAGCTTTCAACCGATGAAGTAAAAATCAACATTATCCATGCAGCGACAGGAACCATACATGAATCGGACATCTCCCTTGCGTCGGTGTCAAACGCGATCATCATAGGCTTCAATGTACGTCCTCCAGCAAAGGTGGCCCAGCTCGCTGAAGAAGAAAACGTGGAAATTCGTTATTACAATGTGATCTACAACCTAATCAAGGACGTCAAGGACTCCTTGGTAGGCATGATGGCGCCGGAATATGAAGAAAAAGTACTCGGGAGAGCCGAGGTCAGGCAGGTTTTTTCAGTTCCCAATGTGGGGGTTGTTGCAGGCTGCCTTGTCACTGACGGAAAAGTCCAACGGAACGCAGACATCCGCTTGATAAGGGACGGAGTAGTTATCCACGAGGGCAGGATCTCCTCGTTAAAACGATTCAAGGATGACGTTCGCGAAGTGACACAAAACTATGAGTGCGGTATAGGCATCGAAAAATTCAACGATATAAAAATCGGTGATGTAATAGAATGCTTCGTGACCCAGAAGGTGGAACCAAAAATGGAGGCTGATGAATAACAAACAGATCTGCTGGGAGAAAATTTTCTGCCTCCTTCGATAAGTCGTTTTGAAGCCATTCACAAACATGAATCAAACCGCGATCAACCACTTTCTCCAGGCATGGGT
The DNA here is from genome assembly GCA_964451355.1 of uncultured Desulfobacteraceae bacterium. Taxonomy (GTDB): domain Bacteria; phylum Desulfobacterota; class Desulfobacteria; order Desulfobacterales; family Desulfosalsimonadaceae; genus CAYVIE01. Next base: position 7,057 of record CAYVIE010000013.1, on the reverse strand, counting down.
CTGTATTTTCAATAGATTTGAATTTACCGTGAAAACATCTCCGGCACCGGGATAAAACGGCTCTGTTTTCATCCCCGGGGGTGGATTGCTGCTAATCATGAAAATTGACCAGTACAATGGCTATTAATGATATTGAATGATGAGCGCGTAAATGACCATCATTAATTATAAAAAGGTATACTATGGCAATGGTGCTGGGAACCGGCAGGATCGTTATCGGTACTGATCCATGCCGGGGACTAAAGGATAAAAGAAAAATAGTGCGGGCGATTGTATCCCGCATACAAAACAAGTTTAACGCATCCGTAGCTGAGGTTGAGTTTATGGATCTCCACCAGAGAGCTGTCATCGGATTTGCACTTGTCGGCAACGACAGCCGAACCATAAATTCAAAGATGGACAAGCTCATTATTTTCGTGGAGAATCTGGCTCTAGCCGAAATTTTAGATACGGAGACGGAGATAATAGTACTATGAAACCATACCATAGATCACAACGGGTGGGAGAACTTATCCATGAAGTTCTTTCCGATACTCTGTTGAGAGCGGTGAAGGATCCCAGGTTGAACGGGGTGGTTATAACCCATGTGAAGATGACAAGCGACCTAAAACAGGCAATGATTTTTTTCGTAACATCCTCGGGTTCAAAATCATCGCGCGAATCTGCTGAAACCGGATTTTCCAAGGCGAGGGGTTTTTTGAAATCAGCTCTTGCCCGGGAACTCGATCTGCGCTATATGCCCGAGCTTCTATTCCGATACGATGATTCCATCGAATACGGGTTCAGAATAGACGCTCTACTAAAACGGCTTAAACCAAATGGACAAGATAATACGGAAACTGAATGAAAGTGATGAAATCCTGGTGGCATCCCATAGCCATCCCGATGGGGATGCCATAGGTTCCCTCCTTGCGCTGGGATTAGCCTTGGAAGCCAGAAAAAAAAGGGTTCTTTTGTACAATGAAAGCCCTGTGCCGGCTGTCTACCAATTCCTCCCGTCCATACACAGGATAAAGAGTGAAATAGGCAGCCCCAATAATTTCAAGGCAGCCGTGATTCTTGATTGCTCTGAGCTGCCCCGCGTAGGAAAAGCCGCGGATATTATATCTAAGGTACCTTGCATTATCAATATAGACCATCACATCACCAACTCGGGTTTCGGGAATCTTCAAATGATCGATCCCCGGGCCTCTGCCACTGCGGAATTGGTCCACAAAGTAATAAAGGGACTCGGAGTACATGTAACAAAGGCAATGGCCTACGCGATATACACCGCCATAATGACGGATACCGGTTCCTTCAGGTTCTCCAACACCACTCCCGAAGCGTTCGCCGTATGCCACGAAATGGTGACGTGTGGTGCTGATCCATACAAGGTGGCCCATCACGTGTACGAGACCGTTTCACTTAATCGCATCCGTCTTTTGAACATGACATTCGACACTATCGAACTTTCTGAAAACGGAAAAATGTCGGTGATGACTTTGACTCAAGATATGCTTGAGGCTACGGGGACAAAGATCCAGGATGTGAACGGACTCATCAATTATGCGAAACAGATTGAAAATGTGAAGGTCGCGGCCCTGATCTATGAGAGAAGGAAAAAAACAGAGACTACGGCTAAAGGCGAAATTCCGGATGAATCACTTTTTCATGTGAGTCTCAGGTCGGATGGTTCTGTTGACGTGGCACTCATCGCTTCCGTCTTCGGCGGCGGAGGACACGTCAGTGCGGCCGGATTTGATATCCACGGAACACTCCCGCAAATCAAGTCCCAGCTCTTCGAAATATCAAAAAGGTTATAGCTATGCAGGCCCAAAGCCTTTATATAAAAAAGACAAAAACAATGACCGACACCGAAAACTTACCCGACGGCATATTGATAGTGCGCAAGGACGCCGGCATGACATCTGCTGATGTAGTAAACAGGATAAAAAGAATTCCAGGGGTGAAAAAAGCCGGACACACCGGTACCCTTGACCCTTTTGCCACTGGCGTAATGGTCTGCCCTGTAAACAGGGCCACAAAGCTTGCAAGATTTTTTCTCCACGGCAGGAAAACTTACAGGGCAAGGCTTTGCCTTGGGATCGAGACCGACACCCAGGACCATACTGGGCGGATCATATGCCAAAAAAATACAGAAAGCGTCACCCCTGAAAAAGTGGAATCTGCCATTCAATCCTTTACAGGAGAGATAGAGCAGGTGCCCCCCTCTTTTTCAGCTCTCAAGCACAAGGGAATACCTTTATACAAGTACGCCCGTGAGGGAAAGCCGATAACAAAACCTCCCCGCCGTGTAAAGATCTATGATATAAAAGTCATCAATATCAATCTTCCCGAGGTTGAGTTCGAGGTGACCTGTTCATCCGGAACATATGTACGGACCTTGTGCGCAGATATCGGCAAGGCTCTGGGATGTGGTGGACATCTTTGTCATCTTGAAAGAACCAAAAGCAACAGCTTCACCATCGAACAGGCCATAGACCTGAGCTTGTTGGAAGCTATAAAGCTTTCACACGAGCTTACAGATTTTCTGATACCGATGGCCGAGGCATTACCTGAATATCCCAGTGTAACGGCAAACAGGTTCATTGCCGAAAAAATACGTTTCGGCCGCCAGCTGAATACCTCTGATATTGGCCGTGTCGATACCGCCGGCATGCCGGTAAAAGTGATAGATGAGGCAGGAAGGCTTATAGCAATAGTTGAGCCTTCCCCTGAAAAAATTACATATAAATACTGTTGTGTCTTTCCTTATTGAACATAAATATGCTATATAATTCTTTTACCGTGAAAATATCCCCGGAGTCGTGATGATAAACATGCATGCTTTCATCCCGGGGGTGTGAATCTGCTAATCATGAAAATTTACTGAATTTGAAAATAATCTGATACGAAAAACAAACAAATGGTCAAGGAGGCAAAATGAACCCTGAACAGAACTTTAAGCAGGAGATCATAGAACGCTTCAAGCTCCATGATACAGACACCGGGTCCCCCGAGGTTCAGATCGCCCTGCTGACAAAGAGAATCTCAAACCTTACTGAACACTTGAAGGTCCACAAAAAGGACCATCATTCACGCCGCGGGCTTTTGATAATGGTCGGAAAGCGCAGACGACTGCTCAATTATGTCAAGAAAAAGGACATAAACCGCTATCGGAACATCATCAAAGCTCTCGGCCTAAGGAAGTAATACTATTTAGGCTGCCTGTGCGAAAACAAAAAAGCCTCGCCCGTGTATGAATACGTATATGAATAAAAGACGGGCGCATATTCAAGACCCATTTAAACTTCCTTGCAGGCTTGAATTTTTTGGATCACAAAGATTGATCAAGGCGTTATTTTGGATTTTCCATGGGAACAGGCCGGGAGAAATCTATGAATCTAACATTTAAAACCGAAATCAGTGGAAAAGAACTCAAAATCCAGACTGGGAAAATGGCAAGGCAGGCATCAGGCGGAGTCCTGGTCCAGTATGGTGAGACAATCGTACTTGTAACTGCTGTCTCCGCCAGCGAACCTAAACCTGACATATCATTCCTGCCGCTGACAGTTGAATACCAGGAAAAAATCTATGCCGCCGGAAGAATACCCGGAAACTATTTCCGGCGCGAAATCGGCCGCCCCAGCGAAAAAGAAACTTTAACCGCCCGACTGATCGACCGCCCGATACGACCTCTTTTCCCCAAGGGGTATAACTTTGAAACCCAGGTGATTGCCACGGTTTTGTCCATGGACAAGGAGAATGAACCAGACATCCTTGCCTTGATTGGGGCTTCGGCCGCTTTGTCGATTTCGGATATTCCATTCGCAGGCCCTATAGCTGCCGTGAGAATCGGAAGAATCGATGGTGAATTAGTGGTTAATCCGGCCATAGAGAGCTTGGATAAATCTGATATGAACATCGTTGTTGCCGGATCCAAAAACGGGATCACCATGGTTGAAGGTGGCGCTGCATTCGTTTCCGAAGCTGACATCACCAAGGCCATATTCTTTGCCCATGAAAAAATTCAGCCGCTGATAAACATCCAGGAAAAATTGATAGAGACCTTCGGCAAGGAGAAAAGGGCCTTTACCCCTGTGGAAGTTGACCCTGCCCTGGCAGAAAGGGTCTGCTCCATAGCGGACGAACCCATAAAAAACGCTGTCTCGATTCCTGAAAAAGTGGCCCGCAAAGAAGCTTTGAAGGCCGCTTTTGAAAAAGTAATGGAAGAACTTGGTGAGGAATCCGCCGAGATCAGAACCCAGATCTCCGAGATTTTTTATAATCATCACAAGGAGATCTGTCGCAGAATGATCCTTGATCAGGGGAAGCGGATAGACGGCCGGAAAACCGACGAGATACGCCCCATCACCTGCGAGACAGGCCTCCTGCCCAGGGTGCATGGAAGCGCGCTGTTCACCAGGGGAGAGACCCAGGTATTGGCGGCCCTTACACTCGGGTCCGGGCAGGATGAGCAGAGGATTGAAACTCTCATGGGGGATGAACTCCATCCCTTTATGCTCCACTACAACTTCCCCCCCTATTCCGTGGGCGAAGTGAAAAGGATAACAGGTCCGAGCCGCAGAGACATAGGACATGGAGCCTTGGCAAAAAGGGCACTGGAACGGGTTATTCCACCAAAGGAAGAGTTCGATTACACAATCCGGGTCGTAGCCGAAGTCCTTGAATCGAACGGATCTTCATCCATGGGCACCGTATGTTCATCATCCATGGCTTTGATGGACGGAGGCGTACCTGTCAAGGCCGGGGTATCCGGCATAGCAATGGGCCTTATCTCAGATGGCGACCGTGTAGCGATTCTCAGCGATATCCTCGGAGACGAGGTCCACTTCGGCGATATGGACTTCAAGGTGGCGGGAACCCGGGATGGTATCACCGCCCTGCAGATGGACATAAAGATAGAATCCCTCTCGCCGGAGATAATGGAAAAAGCCCTGATGCAGGCAAAGGAAGGGAGGCACTATATCCTTGACAGGATGGAGGAGACCATAAAAAAACCGAAAACCGAACTCTCCCCCTATGCTCCTTCCATAATAACCGTGAAGGTGAGCCCCGACAGGATCGGAGATATAATCGGTCCCGGAGGCAAGCATATCAGGGCGTTACAGGCCGAGACAAACACCCAGATAGAGATCGATGATACCGGTACTGTCAAAATCGCGGCCTTCTCCAAGGAAGACGCCGAGAGTGCTGCTGAGATTGTAAAGGAAATCGGTTCAAATCCTGAAATTGGCGAGGTATACGAAGGTACGGTTGTAAAGGTAACCGATTTCGGTGCATTCGTACAGATAAAACCAAAGACCGAAGGCCTGGTACACATATCTGAACTCGCCCATTACCGGGTAAAAAAAGTCTCTGATATCCTCAAGGAGGGCGACAAGGTCAAAGTCAAAGTAATAGAGATTGGAAACGACGGCAAAATACGTTTAAGCCGTAAAGCCCTTCTCGAACCTGAAAATCCTCCTGCCGACAGCGGTGACAGTGACGACAGGAGACGGAATCACCACCGGCAAGACAGGAGTCGGCCTAGAAGAAACTCCCGTGATTCATCTTCAAAAAGACACAACCGGAGATAACTTGCAAAAGGGCCTGCAAGAGCGTTGCTTAGCGCAGACTCTTTAAAAAATACAAAGGCTTGCGGTGTATAAACGCCGCAAGCAAGCATCCAATAATCATGATGATTTCAAACATCCGCGTGGAATACAGGCTTGTAAGACCGCGGCAGGATTCCGACCTCGCACCACCGGCTTACATGAGTGAACATGCTTCTGGTATGGATCTTCCTGCAGCGGTTGAAGCTCCTGTAGAAATTCCACCAGGCAAAATCCGCCTGATTCCCACCGGCTTTGCCATATCCATCCCCCCGGGATTTGAGGCCCAGATAAGACCGCGTTCCGGCCTTGCCGCAAAACACGGCATTGGCTTGATAAACTCACCCGGCACCATAGATGCCGACTACAGGGGAGAAATCAAGGTGGCGCTGATCAATCTTGGTGAGGCGGCATTCTCCGTACACAGGGGTGACAGGATCGCCCAGATGGTAATAACGCCAATCGTAAGAGCTGAGCTGGTCTGTGTAGATGAGCTCACCCCCTCAGGCCGGGGAAGCGGCGGTTTCGGTCATACAGGGATATAAAGCGCATGACCCAAGACATGCCCTTCCCGGCTCCACAGGCGCAGAGAAAAACCCTGATAGAAATATGCGTTCTTGCAAGTGGAAGCAAGGGTAACGCCATTTACATTGGCGCCGGAAAGACTTCGATTCTTATAGACGCCGGACTTGCGGGCCGGGAAATCGAACGGAGAATGAAATCACTGGACCTTGATCCATCGCGAATAAACGCGATATGCGTTACTCACGAGCATACCGACCACATCAGGGGCGTTGGCGTACTTTCCCGTAAGTATTCGATCCCCGTATTCCTCACACAGGGGACACTCAAAGCCGCATCCGGCCAGATCGGCAAACTTCCCGAATACGTCTGCATCGATTGCGGGAAAAAATTTTTTATCGATCAACTGACCATCTGCCCGTTTTCAACTTCCCACGACGCTGCTGAGCCTGCAGCATATACGCTTGTATATGCAGGCTACCGGATAGGAATAGCAATGGATCTTGGTACCGTGACGAACCTTGTGCGGCATTCCCTTGCGGGATGCAATATCCTGGTTCTCGAGGCAAACCACGATCCGGCTATGCTTGCACAAGGCCCCTATCCCTGGCACCTTAAGCAGAGGATAAAAGGGAGAAGCGGCCACCTGTCCAATGAAGCTGCGGGAAAGCTCCTTTCCGATATCGCATCTCCCGCTCTTTCACACGTTGTTCTGGCTCATATAAGTGAAACAAACAACACCCCCCAAAAGGCCTTGAGCACTGTAAAAACATCTCTCAAGGGCAACACGCCGGAAATATTGACAGCCGCGCAGAACAGGCCCACCAAAATGATCAGGATAATTCCATCAGTATAGTATAAAAATACCGCAAATTTGTTTGATTTTTTGTAACTATTCAGCGTAATTTTACGTGACTTACAGTTTTTGCTTCTCAAAA
>CAYVIE010000012.1:0-31390 GCA_964451355.1 uncultured Desulfobacteraceae bacterium | reverse complement strand
TTGGATGATAAACCTGCATGAATGCTAAGCAGGACATCATAAATTTTTATAAAAATCTCATTACGGGAAAAGCTTGTCTTGGGGAAGTCAAATTATTTCGTACCGTGCAATTTGGTTATAAATATTTAAGCCCACATGCTTATCGGGTTTTTGATCAGCTGCATCTCCACGGCTTTTTCGCTTGCCGCAGGATATATAAGTATGATTATCGAACAATCGCCTCTGAGCATCCGGTGCACGGGGGAAAGTTCATGGAGCCGTGGGGTTTAAAGGGGAAAGTTTTAAAAAGGATTGCACATGATTTGGGATTATGGTATTGCGACACAATTTTAGCAGTAAACGAACAGTCGGTTTGTCCGGCTGGAATGATTGTCCGGTTAAACAGCCTTATTTAAAGGCAGGGCTTGGATTTATCCGGATTCTTTTTTATTTAATTTTTTTCCCAGGTAAAACGCACGTTCCCTGACCGGGGCCCGGTGCCGTATCTTTGAGACGGTCGGCCTTTCGGGAAGAAGGGGGCGGAGGTGTCAACCGAAAACGATGAAAGGAGTAGAACATGGCTTATGTAACGATGAAAGAGTTGCTGGAATCGGGTGTCCATTTCGGTCACCAGAAGCGGCGCTGGAATCCGAAGATGAAAAAATATATCTTCGGAGAGAGAAATGGAATTTATATCATAGATCTACAAAAGACTTTGAGGCTCTTCAGGTCTGCATATGATTTCATCCTGGATACGGTGGCATCGGGAAAATCTGTCCTTTTTGTCGGCACAAAGAAGCAGGCCAGGGAGACTATTTACGAGGAAGCAAACCGGTGTGAAATGTTTTATGTTCACAACCGCTGGGTGGGAGGTCTTCTCACAAATTTCCAGACCATTAAAAAAAGTATAGAAAGGCTGAATTTTTTAAACGCCATAGAAAATGACGGCTCCATAAACATGTATCCTAAAAAGGAGAGGATCAGGATGCGCAAGGAGCGCGACAAGCTCGACATGAACCTTGGTGGTATACGGACCATGAACGAGCTGCCGGGCGCTCTTTTTGTCGTTGATGTCAAGAAAGAGGCCATAGCTGTCGCCGAAGGGAACCGCCTCGGGATACCCGTGGTTGCCATAGTCGACACCAATTGTGATCCGGATAACGTGGATTATGTCATACCAGGCAATGATGACGCTATTCGTTCCATCAGGGTGATAACGTCGAGGATAGCCGATGCCTGCATAGAAGGAGCCCAGAAGCTGGAAAAACGCAGGCAGGAGGAAGCTGAGATGGCAGCCAAGGAAAAGGAGGAGGTGGCACATCCTGTGGGGCGCAGTGTTATCGCTGAAGGCGAGGAAGGTCCGGTGGTGGAGGTTATACGAAAGGCAGTGGCTCCGAGAAGCGGCTCTGATAAGGAAGCACAAAAAGAGCAGGAATCAACTGATTCGGAAAATACAGGAGAGTAAGAAATGGCAGATATTTCAGCAAAGATGGTAAAAGAGCTCCGGGAGCGTTCCGGAGCCGGTATCATGGATTGCAAGGAAGCCCTTATCGAATGCAACGGGGATCTTGACAAGGCGATCGAATTCCTCCGTAAAAAAGGTATAGCAACAGCGCAAAAGCGGTCAGGAAGAACCGCTGCCGAAGGGGTGGTCCAGTCGTATATCCATATGGGAGGAAAGATAGGGGTTCTTGTTGAAGTCAACTGTGAAACTGACTTTGTCGCGAAGACAGACGAGTTTTCTGAATTCGCCAGGAATATCGCCATGCATATCGCTGCAACAAATCCACTGGGTATCACCCCCGAAGATATCCCGGCTGACATCGTTGAGAAAGAAAAAGAGATATTCAGGCAGCAGGTCATCGAAATGGGAAAGCCTGAAAATGTGGCGGACAAGATTGTCGAAGGAAAGATGAACAAGTTTTTCAAAGAGAACTGCCTGTTGAACCAACCCTATGTAAAGAATCCTGATATAACCGTCTCTGACCTTTTGAACGAGATGATAGGCAAGACTGGGGAAAAGATAACCATAAAACGGTTTGCCCGTTTCCAGATCGGTGCGGAGTAACCAGTAAGATGCCGGACGAGAAAAAGCCGCGATATAAAAGGATCCTGCTCAAGCTGAGCGGAGAGGCCCTAATGGGGGACCAGCCTTATGGAATCAGCCGTGAGATGCTGGATTATGTATCGCACGAAATTGATTCCGTGTTAAAGCTGGGTGTGGAGGTGGCAGTGGTGGTCGGCGGAGGAAACATATTCAGGGGGATGGCCGAGAGTTCCCGTTGGATGGAGAGAGCCAATGCCGATTACCTGGGAATGCTTGCCACGGTCATGAACAGTCTTGCTTTGCAGGATGCCCTTGAACAGATCGGTATTCATACGAGGGTCCAGTCCGCTATTTCCATACACCAGCTGGCAGAACCCTATATAAGGCGAAGGGCTGTAAGGCATCTGGAAAAGGGAAGGGTGGTCATATTTGCCGCGGGTACCGGGAATCCATATTTTACAACTGATACTGCAGCGGTGCTGAGGGCCGAGGAGATCCATGCGGATGTGCTTCTAAAGGCCACCAAGGTGGACGGTGTTTATGACAAGGATCCTGAAAAATTCGATGATGCTAAGCTTCTGCGCCGCATAGATTACATGACCGCACTGAAACAGAGGTTGAATGTAATGGATTCCACAGCCATATCCATGGGTATGGAAAACAGGCTGACATTAATCGTATTCAAGTTGAAGACCCCCGGTAATATCCTCAGGGTTGTTTGTGGTGAGAATATCGGAAGCAGGATTACAGTGGAAGACTGATGAGTTGTCTTTTGGCTCTGATCTTAATGCAGGATTAATATGCAGGATTAATGCCATGGTAGCGAGGTGATCATGATTGAGGACATCATACAGGATGCCGAGGAGAGGATGGGCAAGTCGGTGCGCTCCCTGGAAAGAGAATTAAAAAAAATGAGGACCGGCCGCGCTTCATTGAGCCTGCTCGACGATATTCGGGTGGACTATTACGGAACACCGACGCCGCTGAACCAGATGGCCTCCCTGGCTGTTCCTGAAAACAGGCTGATCACGATCCAGCCGTGGGATGCTTCTGTGATCAAGGATATAGAAAAGGCGATTCAGAAGGCCAACCTTGGGCTTACTCCATCTAGTGACGGAAAGATAATAAGGATTTCTATCCCGCCGCTTACCGAGGAGCGCAGAAAGGAGCTGGTAAAGCAGGTCAACCGTATCTGCGAGGAATACAGGGTGGCTGTGCGTAACATCCGCCGGGAAGCCAATGAAATGCTCAAGGAATTGAAGAAAGAGGGCCAGGCATCCGAGGATGATGTTTACCGTGCCCAGGATAGGGTTCAAAAGCTGACTGACAAATATATCGAAAAGATAGACTCCCTGTTCAAGGAAAAGGAAAAAGAGATCCTTGAAGTCTGAGAAAGCTGAAATTTACGGGCTTGACCCGGGGCGCATACCATCTCACGTAGCTGTGATAATGGATGGCAATGGCCGCTGGGCCAGGAAGAGGATGCTCAACCGTATAAAGGGGCATGAACAAGGAGCCCAGACCGTCCGGACAATAGTCAGGACTACCAGGGAGATAGGGATTCCTTATCTTACTCTCTATGCTTTTTCCACCGAGAACTGGGCAAGGCCGGCATATGAGATAAGTGCCTTGATGACTCTATTAAAAAGATTCGTGGTATCAGAAAGGGACGAGATGCTGGAAAACGGCATCCGGCTGAATGTTATAGGCCAGGTCCAGAGGCTGCCTGATGATGTCCGGGCGGAAATCGAGCAAAGCATCGCTCTTACTTCCGGAAACAAGGATATGACACTGACCCTTGCGTTGAGTTACGGCGGGAGGGATGAGATCACCAGGGCGGCAAGAAGTATCGCCCAAATGGTTTTGAAGGGTGAAATAGGTGTTGAAGAAGTTACAGAGAAGACCATTTCAGGGCTGCTGGACACGGCGGGGATGCCTGATCCGGATCTTCTGATACGGACAAGCGGTGAGTTCAGGATCAGCAATTTTTTATTGTGGCAGATCGCTTATGCCGAGATATTTGTAACAAAAACGCTCTGGCCTGATTTTTCGAAGGAAGAATATATCGCCGTCCTCAAGGATTACCAGGAAAGGGACCGGCGGTTCGGCAGGGTTGATGAATCGTAAAATTTACAAGTGACCTGGCTTTTTGTTCAAGAGAGGAATCCACATGCTGCTGCCAGGTGTTTGCACTGTTTTTTCGTGCTGAACACCTGTGCCGGGTTGGGCCAAGGATCAGGATCACATGGAGGATGGGCGTGAGAAGATCCCATGCTTTGCGCTGGATCACAAGCCTTATAGCCATACCACTTCTTGCGGCATTGATATATTATGCCCCTTCCTGGTTGTTTTCAGTATTCATAGGTTTGGTCGCTTTGGTAACCACAGCCGAGTATTTCATGGTGGTATATCATAGAAGGCAAAAGCCCCTTGCTTCACCGTTTGCGATCCTTGGCGCCCTTGTTTGTATTGCAATGATCACGTCTGCTGCTATGGGGCATCTTGAATTTATCTTTTACATCCTTATGGCTAATTCCATGATTGCGGCCATGCTATCCATGCCGTCTTATGGAAAGAACAAGGATGTGATCAGGGATGTGGCATATGAAATCCAGATGGCGGCATATATTCCCCTTTCGCTGTCCATGGCGGTTTTGATGCGGAATTCAGGCGGGCCAGCCTGGGTTTTTTTCCTTGTGTTCGTTATATTCGCAGGAGATGTCGGTGCTTATTATGCAGGGACATATCTGGGCCGGACACCTCTCGCACCTTCCATAAGTCCTAAAAAGACTGTTGAGGGTGCTGTCGGGGGACTTGCTGTTAATCTTGTTGTGGGCTCTGCCTTCAAGTATCTTTTTTTACCCGGCCTTTACTGGAGAGTTGCGATCCCTGGTATAATTCTTGCCGGTATAGTCGGGCAGTTGGGTGATCTTTTTGAATCACAGCTTAAGAGATCATCAGGAATAAAGGATTCAGGAGGAATCCTTCCTGGTCATGGAGGTTTGTGGGACAGGATTGATGCCGTCCTTTTTGCCATACCCGTCTTTTATATCCTTCAACGTTATTTTTGATCCCTGGTTTTAGTTACACGATGAAAAGGCTCTCCATTTTAGGTTCAACCGGCTCGATCGGCAAGAGCACCATTGACGTGGTCATGCGGTTTCCAGACATGTTCCAGGTGACCGCCCTGGCTGCAAAGAAGAATATTTCTCTTCTGGCCGGACAAATCGAGAAGCTTTCCCCTGATATAGCCGTTGTATATGAGAAGAAAGACGCTCTGGCGCTTGAGAAGATGCTTTCACCGGCTGTTTCCACCCGTATCCTGTGGGGGGAAGAAGGTTACCGCCGTGCGGCCGCACACAACAACGCCGACATGGTGGTTTCCGCTATTGTGGGCGCGGCCGGAATGGCACCGACACTGGATGCGATCCGCGCCGGCAAGGATATAGCCCTGGCCAACAAGGAGACCCTCGTGATGGCCGGTTCCATAGTGATGGCGGAAGCTGCTGCAAAGGGGGTCAGGATTTTGCCTGTTGACAGTGAACATTCCGCCGTGTTCCAGTGCATGGAGGGGCATGGGTGGAAGGATGTCGACAGGATTCTTCTTACAGCCTCAGGAGGGCCTTTTCGTGAGATGAGCCCGGCTGGATTCGCAGGGGTAACACCCGAACAGGCTCTTGCCCATCCAACGTGGAACATGGGCAAAAAGATAAGCATTGATTCCGCAACCCTTATGAACAAGGGGTTGGAAGTGATAGAGGCACATCATCTGTTTGGCATACCTGCAGACAAGATAGAGGTGGTTATCCATCCCGAAAGCATCGTGCATTCCATGGTGGCCTTTGTGGATGGATCTGTGCTGGCGCAGATGGGCAGGCCCGATATGAGAGGGGCCATAGCATACGCCCTCGCATATCCAGCAAGGCTTGCTGGTATCTGCGATCCCCCTGATTTTGCAGGGCTGGGAGGCCTGCATTTCGAGCGGCCGGATTTCAATCGCTTTCCTTGCCTTGCACTAGCATATGAGGCATGCAAGGCCGGAAAGACATTCCCTGCAGTGTTGAACGCTGCAAATGAAGTGGCGGTTTCAGCCTTTCTCGCTGGCAGGATCAGGTTCAACAGGATTCCGGATGTTATAGAATCAATACTGGAAAAACATGAAGGCTCAGACGATACTGATCTTGATGCTGTTATCGTTGCAGACGGCTGGGCCAGAAAAGAGGCGTCAGTGATCGTAAAACAATTTGCAGACACCGAATCGCCGGGAGGTGGAACATGATGACCATCTTCGGCTTTGTGGTCGTTCTGGGAATACTTATATTTGTACATGAGCTTGGTCATTTTATCGCCGCCCGGCTGCTGGGCGTCGGAGTGACAAAGTTTTCCCTTGGTTTTGGGCCCAGGATTGCCGGCTTTTGCTGGAACAAGACTCAATACATGATTTCTGCAATACCCTTGGGCGGGTATGTAAAGCTCGTGGGTGAATCAGAAGACGAAGAGGTACCAGAGGAGGATTTGCCTTTTTCGTTTTCTGAAAAACCAGTCTGGGCCAGGATGGTGATAGTGGCTGCAGGTCCGTTTTTCAATCTGCTCTCAGCAGTCTTGATCTTTTTCGCAATTTTTTCCACCACTGGACTGATCGAGCTCCTCCCCGTAGTTGGAGGTGTCGAAAAGGGTGGTCCGGCCATGGCGGCTGGTTTGCAAAAAGGTGATACCATATTGTCGGTCGACGGAAAAAAGGTGGAAGCATGGCATGAGCTGTCGGATCTTATCGCTGAGAGCGGCGGGCGGAAAATTTCCATAGAGGTCATGCGTGACGGGAAAAGGCTCATGCTTCAAGTCCAGCCTGAGAAAAAGACCATAACAACCCCGGATGGTGAAAACATAACCCGGTATATGATAGGTATATCTGCAGATGAATCCGCGTTCAGAACCATTCGCCTGAGTCTCCTGGATGCCGCTGCCGAGAGTATTTCAAGGACATGGCTTGTTGCCAGGATGACGGTTTCAGGTATTGCCGGGGTTGTATCAGGTGAGCTGTCGCCCAAAAATGTCGGCGGCCCGCTTTTCATAGCCGAGGTCGCGGGTAAGCAGGCCAGGGCCGGCCTGCTCCCCCTGGCTTCATTTATAGCTGTTATATCTATAAGCCTGGGCCTGTTGAACCTTCTTCCGATTCCGGTGCTCGACGGAGGACATCTCATGTTTTTCGCTATAGAAGCTGTCACCAGGAAGCCGGTGTCAATGAGAGTCAGGGAAGCGGCTCAGCAGGTCGGGATCGTAATACTCCTTTTTCTTATGGCGCTTGCATTCTATAACGATATAACAAGATTTTTTACGGCTAACCTGAATCCGTGAGAGGCTTTATATCATGCCTTATCGCCTTGAGATTGCATTGAAAGATGAATTGTTCGACGCCGTGGGGGAGTCTGTACGCAGGAAGGCCAAAGACTATTTCGGCATCGAGCTTGAATCGGTCCGCACTGTTTCCGTGCTGACTATCGACGCGTCCCTTACCGAATCCGAGCTGTCAAGAATAGCAGACGAGATTTTCGTCAACCCGGTTATACAGGTAGGGTCGTATGACCCACTTCCCATAGATTTCAACTGGTGTATCTGGGTGGGATACAGACCGGGTGTCAAGGATAATCCCGGTGACACTGCACGCGAGATCATGGAGGATGTGCTGGGCAGAAAACTTGGTCCAGGCGAGGCTGTTTATACGTCCAGGCGTTACTGCATGACCGGAAGACTTACAAAAGACGAGGCCCGGCTTATAGCAAACGAGCTTCTGGCCAATGACATCATCCAGCAGGTCAGGATTTATTCGGCAGATGAATGGGATCCCAAGGCAGGCATAGGTATCATCATACCCAAGGTCAGGCTGGAGCATACACCGACGGTCTCGACCATATCCATAGACTCTGATCAGAGTCTCCTTGAGCTGAGCCGCAAGCGTAATCTCGCCCTTCATCCCGCTGATGTCCCTGTTATACGTTCCTATTTCTCGGATCCGGCGGTAAGGGCCAAGAGGGCCGAGGTGGGTCTTTCAGATCCCACAGATGTGGAGCTTGAATACATATCCCAGGCAAGGAGCGATCACTGCAACCATAATACGTTTCGCGGTTTTTTTTCTTACCGTGACCTTGCAACCGGTGAAGAGTTTACAATTGACAGTCTTTTTGCGGTTTACATAGAAGGCCCCACCCTCGAGCTCCAGAAGGAGAAGGATTGGGTGGTTTCGGTCCTGTGGGACAATGCGGGCGTTGGAAGGTTCAATAACAGATACCTTTATACTATAACGGGCGAGACCCATAACTCTCCGTCCAACATGGAGGCATATGGCGGCTCCCTGACGGGAATTGTGGGTGTCTACAGGGATCCCCTGGGAACCGGCAAAGGGTCACGCCTGGTGATGGGGAGTTACGGTTTCTGCGTTGGACCGAGGGATTATGCCGGAGAATTGAAGCCAAGGCTGCACCCCAGGCGTCTTCTCGACGGCGTGATCGAAGGGGTCAAGGATGGCGGGAACAAAAGCGGCATACCGACACCGTTTGGCCAGTTGCTTTTCCATCATGGATACATGGGTAAATGCCTGGTTTTTGTTACTGCAGTGGGAATAATGCCTCAAACCGTTGCCGGTACCCCTGCACACGAAAAGAAGACTTCTCCGGGGGACCTTATAGTCATGTGCGGGGGCAGGGTGGGCAAGGACGGGATACACGGTGTAACTGCGTCGTCCGAGACCTTTTCCGAGTCGACACCAGCAGGGCACGTGCAGATAGGTGATCCTTACACCCAGAAAAAAATGCACGATTTCATCCTGGAGGCAAGGGATGCCGGCCTGATCCAGTTCATAACAGACAACGGCGGCGGCGGGCTTTCGTCGTCTGTGGGAGAGTCGGCCAGGTTTGCAGGAGGGTGCGAGGTATGGCTCGACCGGGTTCCCTTGAAGTACGAAGGGCTTGACCAGTGGGAGATATGGGTTTCAGAGTCCCAGGAGAGAATGACCGTTGCCATCCGCCCGCAGGATGAACAAGCCTTTATGGCGCTGGCAAGGAAGCATGCCGTGGAATGCACGGTGATTGGGAAATACACGGATTCGGGGATGCTTCATATAAAGTACAAGGGAAAGACGTGTGCTTATGTGCACATGGATCTCTTGACCAGGGGGTTCCCCCAGTGGCGGTTTGACGCAAAATGGCGCCCGCCGGAGGCAAGAGGGCTTTGCGAGCCGGTTATAGAGGAGCCGGCAGATTATGGAGCGCTTATCTGTGACATGCTCAATCGCCCTAACATATGTTCGAAGGAATGGATTGCCAGGCAGTACGATCACGAAGTGCAGGGCGGAAGCGTTATCAAGCCGCTTGTAGGAAAGATGCGGGATGTGAACAGTGATGCGGTGGTGATCCGGCCGGTGCTGGAAGATCCGGAAGGGCTTGTCTTTTCACAGGTGCTGATCCCGTTTTACTCTGAGATAGATACCTACCATATGACCTCGTGCACCATAGATGAAGCCGTAAGGAGGATCATAGCCGTGGGGGGTGATCCGGATCATATCGGCGGAGTCGACAATTTCTGCTGGCCCAGCATCATTCCGGACGATGAGAAGAATCCCGATGCGTCCTACAAGGCTGCCCAGCTGGTTCGTTCCTGCATGGCGCTGAAGGATCTGTGTATCGCATACAAGATACCCCTTCTTTCGGGCAAGGACAGCATGTATGTCGACGGGTACCTGCCCGGGGCATATGGTGAAGCCCACAAGGTTTCAGCCCTGCCAACCTTGCAGTTCTCGGCTGTCAGCGTGATCGATGATGTAAGCCGCTGTGTAACCATGGATCCGAAGGCCAGTGGGGATCTTGTCTATGTGGTAGGTGAAACAAAAAATGAGCTCGGCGGGTCCGAGTACTACGATCTGTTCGGCTATACGGGTAAAAACGTCCCCGTGGTGGACCCGGATAAATTCATCCCTTGTTACAGGGCATTGTCGGAAGCCATGGCAAAAGGGCTTTGCGCTTCTGTCCACGGCGTGTATCGTGGCGGGCTCGGGGTCCATCTCGCACTTTGCGCCATTGCAGCAGACCTGGGAATGGATATAGATATCAGCGCGGTTCCGGCATCGCCCGGCCTTAGGTATGACAAGCTTCTTTTTTCAGAGTCTGCGGGCAGGTTCATCGTAACTGTCGATCCAGGTAAAAGAGCGCTTTTCGAGGAAACCATGAAAGGGAATGCTTTTGCCCGTGTCGGTACCATGACCAGTGAGCCTGTTTTCAAAATAAGGAGTGAAAACACAAAGAGTTTGTGTTCAATTGATCTGGCCGGGTTGAGGGATGCCTGGAAAAAGAGGTTTGCCCATCTAGTATGATGATCCCGGGTGGTTCGTATCACCTTACATCAATACTGCAGGAACAGGTATGAAAAAGATAAAGGCATTGGTTTTAACCGGTTACGGGTTGAACTGTGACATGGAAACCGCCTATGCCTGTGAAAAGGCAGGGGCGGAAGCGGACCGCGTGCATATCAACGATTTTATCCGGCCGGATTTCTCATTATCCGAATACGGGCTTTTGGTATTTACCGGCGGATTTTCCTGGGGCGATGATCACGGAGCCGGAGTGATACAGGCCGTTCTGATGAAGAACAGGGCAGGGGATAAGATTCTCTCCTTCGTGGAAAGGGGGAATCTTGTTCTTGGAATCTGCAATGGATTCCAGACCATCATAAACATGGGTCTGCTGCCGGGCTTTGAGCCGGGCGGGTTCGAGCGGAGAGCCGCGATAACCTACAATGATTGCGGGAACTTCAGGGACGATTGGGTCACCCTTTCATTCGACAAGAGATCCGCCTGTGTTTTCACCCGCGGGATCGAAACAATGGAGTTGCCGGTGCGACACGGTGAGGGCAAGTTTATCGCTGAACCCGGAGTGATAAATCAGCTCGAAACCTCGGGCCAGGTCGTGTGCCGGTATTCAATGCCTGACGGTTCGCGGGCAAACGGTTCTTTTCCTGAAAACCCGAACGGATCCATCAATGATATAGCAGGAATTTGTGATTCAACGGGAAGAATCTTCGGCCTCATGCCTCATCCTGAAGCCTACAACCATCCCACCAACCATCCTGGTTTCAGCCGCATGAGGGAGAGACATATCCGCAAGGGAAGCATGGACACAGGTTTCGTCCAGACAGGTATAAAAATATTTGAAAATGCCGTATCCTACCTGAAACAGGCCTGAGCATAATACCGAAATCATGCGGGCGGAGATCCCCCCCCTCTACAAAAAAACAGGTACGCCGGGGAGTGTATTTTACCTGCATCCATGACGGAAGAGATAATGACATAAAATTATTATTGATGGACTCGTAACCTTTCAGGATTTGCAGCAATCACCCCTGCGCATGAAAACAGGGTGTTATTCATCCCTGGCCCTGGATGCGTTTTCACGTTAAAATCCCATCAATATTAATTTATTATGCGCAAAGATTTAAATCCGGTTGAAAATACAGGTCTATAAAAAAAATTAAACAACTATAAAATTTTTTTATAGTTGTTCTTGTTGCATGTTTTTTTTATCATAACTTTCAGTCCAATAATGCTGTAATTCCCTGATGCTTCAAGCTCAAACAGTGTTTCAAATTTTTCTCTTTCTTTTGGCACAATCCTTGCATTGGTACCAACCGGGAGGAACTAAAATGAAAAAATCAGCCGGTTTTACATTGATGGAGTTAATGGTAGTCCTTGGCATTATCGGAATCGCCGCGCTTATCGCTGTTCCCAACATCTACCGGTGGATAGCAAACCAGCGCCTTAACAGTGCGGCATGGCTGGTTAAGGGGGCCATTGAAAGGACGAGAATGTCTGCCGTGCGTAACAATACAAGGACTATCATTGCCTTTGATCCAAACGCTGAAACTTTTCTGGCTTTTATCGATGTGAATCCTGACAACGCATGGGATCCGGATAGTGATACATTGCTTTTTGAAGGAGAAATGCCTCCCGGCATAGACCTTGTCTCAGCGTCCTTTGCCGGCGGGCAGCCGTGGATTCGTTACAACGGCAGGGGGCTGCCCAACGGGACTGGCGGAACAGTGGTGATACGAGATTCAAGGGGGTTGTCACACAACATTATAGTTAATATCACCGGCAGGGTCAGGATAGATTGATCAGATTTTTGATAACGCTTGATCAGTCATGAATAAGAGAGGGAACAAGCATGCGTAGAATAGGAGAAAAGGGTTTAACCCTGGTAGAGCTTCTGGTCGCCATGGCCATGGCCGGGATTGTGATGGTTATCGTCTATGCGGCATACCAGTCCCAGGTTCAGACACGCCTTGCCCAGGAAGCGGTGTTGAATCTCCAGGAAAACGCCAGGGCAGCGCTTGCCCTTCTTGAAAACGAGATTCGCATGGCAGGATGCGATCCCAGCGGGAGTGCAGGGGCAGGGATATTGACAGCAAGGGCTGATTACCTCCAGTTCACCATGGATATAAATGACGACGCAGGTACCGGCCAGCCTGATGGTGATGTAAATGATGCAGGTGAGCAGATCGAATACAAGCTTACCAATGATACAGATGACGACGGCATATTTGATGATGTTCCTTGTGACCTTGGCCGCCAGACAGGCGGTACTGGAGGGTTTCAGGCAGTTGCGGAAAATGTGGATGCTCTGAATTTTGTATACTTTGGCGAAGACAGAGACGGCGACGGCGCTCCTGACAGATTGGCTGTTCCAGTGGCCAACCCCGCTGACATCCGGAGTATCACCGTAACTCTTGTTTTAAGGTCTCATGTGCAAAAACCTGGATTCTTAGAAAAATATACAGACTCGAATGTATATACTAATCCCCTTGGTGAAGTTGTTCTCCCCGCTCAGAATGATGATGCCAGGAGAATGCTGGTGACTTCCACCATATACTGCAGGAATATACGATGAAACACGAGAATTTTGACAAAAGCAAGCAGGACTTTAAGGAGCCCGGCATGGAGACCGGGAGCCGCTGTTCCGGTTTTACGATCATTGAGGTTCTGGTCGCCCTTGCTATTTTCTCCATTGGTCTGCTGGCAGTGGCGCAGATGCAGGTCAATGCTTTGAACAACACCAGGAGGGTCAAGCAGAACGTCGATGCCATGAAGATTGCGGAGGATCAGACAGAGTATCTCATGAGTCTGCCTTTTTATGCCAACAGGAACAATTTTGACGATGATGGGGACGGGGACACTGATGAAATTGATGAGACCCATCCTGATCTCCAGGCCGGCACTCACCAGACGCAGGTTTACAGGTCAGAGGCGTATATAGTCACCTGGACTGTTACCGATGATGTCCCCATAGGGCAGCAGGCGAATGTATGGGATCCCACAGGGCCCGCCACCATCACCGTGTCAAAAACTATAAACATAACTGTGGCTCCGCAGAATGACCCAACAAATACAATTGCAGAGCTTGAGGTCATAAAGGTCTGGGCCCTTGATAATTTTTAGGGATTTTCAAATGCAGGGGGAAAAGATGAAAAAATGGTTATCCTCAGAATCTGTTCGGGGTTTTACCATGGAGGATGAGAGTGGATCAGTGATTGTCTTGGTCCTTATGATCCTCGCTCTTATATCAATGGTAGGGATAGCATCTATGGATTCAGGGATTAATGAATCAATGATGACGAGAAACGATAACCTGTACCGCCAGAATCTTCACCTGGCCGAAGCAGCGGCCCTGGAAGGGCTCCAGAACATCATGATGCTGCCCCCAAGGGAGATCGATCCCACCACTACCACGCAGAACTGGATAAACAATACCCAGAACTGGGATGGAGGGGATGAGCTGGATCTTAATAACTGGGCTGAGCCAGACTCTTCCCTGAATGGCGATCTCGATCTCATGGTGTTAAGAAACGAGCAGAATTCAAAGATCCTGCGCTATGCGTTTACCGGCTGGACCATAACCAGGGGGTCTTCGTTGAAAACAACCCAACCTGTCTGGAGATCTGGAACGATTTATGGTGTTTATGACTCCTCAAGCTATGGTTACGTGGAGGTCGAGATTGGTATAGAACGAAGATTTTAAATTTTTTCAATCAGTTTTCGCAGTTCATTGGTCTTTTGAACAAGAGATGTTTACAGATCCACAGGCGGTTACATACCAGATATCTTGCAGCCGTTTTTTAAGACGGCAGGGATGATACAGCCATATTAAGGGGACTCCCCGGGAGGTTTTCATGGTGTATAAAGGAAAAGAAACAATAGCCATGCGCATGCTTCAATTGTTTACTGCATGCCTGCTTGCGGTGATCGTTTTTGGCTTTCCAGCCGGGCTTTGGGCCGCCAGCTGTATAGATATAGACGACATCCCCATGGAAGTAAAGAGCCAGCCGGCGCCGGGGCTTATTATGCTTTGTGTCGATAATTCAGGCAGTATGCTGTGGTCCATAATGATCCCTGAATCTTCACAAGGGGTTTACGGCTCTTATGAGTATGTTTTCCCGGAAGCTTATGGCTACGGGTATACTCCACTATCCAATAATGTGAAGATGGACTGGAAAACCCAGTGGGCCGGCTTCAATACCATGTATTACAATCCGGATGTCACCTATGTCCCATGGCCCCGGTGGAACCTGCTTTCATGCTGCCAGAATCCCCCGTCTGATCCCAACGCCGATCCGGATAATCCCCGCCAGCATCCCATGGAAAGCGGGACGACCTTCAACCTTAACGGTACCTTTTATTCTTATACAGGCACCGGCGGTGGCGGCGGATTCCAGGTTATTCCTGATGATGTTGTCGAATCGGAAGGCATCATAGTCGATGATTTGGATACTCCGCCTGTTACCGAGTTTATCGTCGATGACGGAGATCCTGGATTCGATTCCTATGATGCGAACGGCAAGCCGTGGTGTTCCGGCAGCAGTTCGTGTTATGGAAATGATTACGAGAGGATATATCCTAGCACGAATCCGAACCGGTGTTGGCGAGGCACCCCTCCCTTTACTGCCAAATACTACGTCGATCTTCCCGAGACCGGCACATACCAGGTCTATGCGGGCTATTACAGGTACGGTAGCCGAAACAGGAATACCCAGTACCGGATCTACCATACCAGTGGAACCACGGATGTATATGTGGACCAGACCCAGGGAAGCGGGTGCACCGAGGTGTATCTCGGGGAATTCGAATTCAATGCTGGTGATGAGCTTAGGGTAAGGATCCGGTCAACTTCGTCTTCAAAATCAGTCAGTACGGATTATGTCAAACTTGTTCCGACTTTTCCCCTGGGCGGAACACAAAACCGGGTTTTCACATCAACCGGTCCATGGCAGACTTATTATAACTCTAAAGCATATCCTTCAAGCGCCAATCCGAATTACCTTTATACGAATAGCGCAAATACCCATTTTACAGCCACATGGACCGCAAATGACCTGGATCCCACTATAGCCTATGCTGTTGCTGTTCGCTGGGTTGATGGCAGCAATCGTTCCAGCAATATCACTTATACGATTCAGCATGGATCGGGCACAGAGACTGTGACCGTCAGCCAGAAAGATGATGGCGGCCAGTGGAATGTTCTTGCGACTGATCTTTATTTCCCCTCTGGCTCTGGTTCTGTAACCCTTGATCATACACCCCGGGGAAGCAGTTGGGACAGGGCATCTGCGGATGCTGTGGCTTTTATTCCCATGGATGTGGTAGCTCCCCAAAGTGGGGGGACGCCTGTTGGTTCCTTGAATATAATCAATGCCCATTATTTTGTTCACAATGATAATGGTACATTCCTTGTCAACCTTGATGGCTCAATCGGCTACTACCGTGTGGATGACCAGGATGGCGACGACAGAGTCGATCCCGGAGAGCTTTTCGAGCTGACCCAGGATCAGGCCGCAGCGGCAGGGATTGTGACAGGACGTACCTATGAGGAGGAACGCCAGAATTTCGCCAACTGGTACCAGTTCTACCGTAGGCGGTTCATGACCGATATCGCGGCGATCGGCCAGGTAATAGATCAGATGTCCGGTGTGTATGTCGGGATGTTTTCCTTTCC
This sequence comes from uncultured Desulfobacteraceae bacterium, assembly GCA_964451355.1. Lineage (GTDB taxonomy): Bacteria > Desulfobacterota > Desulfobacteria > Desulfobacterales > Desulfosalsimonadaceae > CAYVIE01. Next base: position 15,334 of record CAYVIE010000012.1, on the reverse strand, counting down.
GGAGCGGTTCAAATACCAGCTCGAGCCGGTTCGTGTTGAAATCAACAACCAGCAGTATGATGAGACCGACCTGATCCTGTGCAGGTTATATACAATGCCTTATCCGCGGTCAAACACCCCTATGCGCCAGGGATTGAAAAAGGTTGGAGAGTACCTTGAGGAGGGCAAATACCGCCAGGGCCATTCAATCCCGTTCGCAAACGACGATACCTATCCCTATTTTATGGCGGATTACGGCGGTGAGTGCCAGCAGTCTTTTACGATCCTTCTTACCGATGGTTATTGGAACGGTGGTGGCCCTAACATGGCCAACCATGACGGTGACAATAATACGGACTTCGACGGCCCGCCGTTCGGAGATCCATATGAGGATACCCTTGCGGATACAGCGATGTATTTCTATGAACGGGATTTAAAGCCCTCTTTGGCTAATTTTGTGCCCATAAACCCGGCTGACCAGGCCACACACCAGCACATGGTTACTTATGGAGTCTCCTTTGGTGTGCATGGGTCCATTGATCCGGCCGATTATCCGGATTGCCCGTACGGCACATGCCCCACATGGCCCCAGCCCCAGAGAAACGATATAACTACCATAGACGACCTGTGGCATGCCACCATAAACGGCAGGGGCCTTTTCATAAGCGCGGCAAACCCCGAAGAGCTTGTCCAGGCCTTGATGGACATCAAGAGTGATATCGAGGCCAGGCTGGGTTCTGCGGCCGCTGTTTCAACAAACTCGGTTCAGCGCCAGATAGGCACCAATGTATATCAGGGATTATATCATTCCGGGAAGTGGATGGGGGATCTCCTTGCCATGCCCATAGATCCGCGAACCGGAGAAGTGCAGGATCCCATATGGTCAGCGGCTGACAGATTGGACAACATGGACTGGGATCAGCGCGTGATCATTACCTATAACGGTACAACCGGAATTCCCTTCCGCTACGGGAACCTGACCCAGGAGCAGAAGGATCTGCTTTCGCCAGATCCCCAGACAGCGCAGGACCTGGTAAGATACCTGCGCGGAGACAGAACTCTTGAACTCAACCAGGGCGGACCTTTCCGTATCCGGGATTCCAAGATGGGTGATGTGGTCCACTCTGAGCCCGCATACCTGGATGGAACCGTTTATGTGGGCGCCAATGACGGTATGCTCCACGCCTTTGACGCCCAGACAGGTGACGAGCGGTTCGCCTATATACCTAATGTTGTTTTTGATCACCTGGCCGAGCTGGCTGATCCCGGCTACAGTCACAAGTATTATGTCGATGCAACGCCGTTTCCAAAGGAGACCGTACCAGGTTATTCATACGTGGTCGGAGCATTGGGCAAAGGAGGCAAGGGAGTCTATTGCCTTGATGTCAGCAATGCGGCATCAGCTTCTGAGACGGCGGCCGCATCGATCGTAAAGTGGGAATATGCAGATCCCATGGATTATGACCTTGGCTACATAATGAGAAGGGTCTTTCTTGTTCCAACCAGGGCTGGCTGGGCCGTTATTTTTGGCAATGGTTACGATAGCGTCAACGGTGAAGCGGTCCTTTATATACTCGATGTGAATGACGGCTCGGTTATCCGGAAAATCCACACGGGAGTTTTTGGATGTAATGGTCTTTCAGAACCTGCCATAATTGATCCGGATGCTGACAACAATGTCGATTATATTTATGCCGGGGATTTATATGGGAATCTATGGAAGTTTGATCTCACATCAGACAACCCGTCGGAATGGAAAGTCTCCTTTACCGATGGATCTACTCCCCAGCCGCTTTTTACCGCGGCATCGCCTGACGGGCTTTCGCAGCCCATCACCACGGCTCCTGACGTGATGCGCCATTGCGAATTGAACCGCGAAGGCTTCATAGTGATATTCGGAACAGGCAAATTCCTTGGAGAAGCAGACTACGGAGATTTTACCACCCAATCGTTCTACGGGATATATGACTGGTCCAACGACTGGATAGCCGCTGCAAATGATGATCTCACGGCTGATGACGACAAGTACCTGGGACGGTTGATGCCGGCTCCGAACAGGGTTTTGTCAAATCTGTCCGGTAATAGCGATCTGCCGACAGGCGCGCAGAATGCCACACTCCTGCAGCAGACCGTTGAATATGAAACAGCCCAGTACCGCGTTATAACCGCGAACCAGATAGACTACTACGATCCTGCAGATGATACCGGATCCCACGTTGGATGGTATTTCGATCTTCCGACAACAGGCGAGCGCTGTATTCGTAATCCTCTGATTGTAAATGAACTTGCATTCATGGTTTCCACGATACCGACTAGCTCGCCATGCTCTGCTGGCGGATCATCTGTTCTCTATATTCTTGATGCATGTTCCGGCGGCAGGCCTGAAGAGTCGCAGTTCGATGTCAACCAGGACGAGGAGATTAATTCGGAGGATACCATATCCACACCCAGCGGTGATATACCACCCACCGGCGAGAAGATAAACAAGCTTGTATTCGAACCGGTGATCATCAAGGACCGCATGTACCTCAATGATTCTACCGGCGCCATACAGGAGCGTGAAATACGAGAAGTGCCCGAGGGTATGACCTACTGGCGGCAGATAGATTACGGTGGAACCCAGGAGGATGAAAACCAGTACTAGTAGTTTTCCGGTGCATGAGCAAGCACTCAGGCCGGGCGGGGATAGATACCCGCCCGGCCTGGAGGGGAAATATTGGTCCGGAAGGGAGGGGCTGAGGTGAAAATTTTGTCCGAGATTGAAATCAATTATTTCCGGTTTCAGATCAATGAGTTGCCTGAAACAGAAATAATCGCTGTTCCCGATGAGTTCGAAAAGCAGCAGCCGGAAATCTATAAAGCTGTTTTCGGGTCGTTTCCAGATGCTATTGCCGAAAAAAATCATGATATGGCAAACCTGTTTCTGGATCTGTGTTTTGATATTATTTGGATCTATAGAAAGGCATTCGGTAAACTGCCTGCTTTGCCAAACAGGCGGATGTGGTCAGCAAATTCCTTGCGTCTTCTTGACGCCGAGCTGAATGCTTTGTCAGAAGACGTACAGATGGATGATGCCATGAGGGCAAAGATTCAGGGCAGGTTTGTCGATAGAAGCCTTGAGCTGGGGGTTCAAACCGGACTGTTGAGTTATATCAATGAAGAAGTGAAAAAGTATGCGTCCTTTGACAAGGGGCGGATCAAAGCTATACCAATAACCAATAAACTGCTTTTTGCTTTGATAAGGTTATTGGATGAACTATATAGTAGTACTGGTGAAAGACTTCAATAGATCGTTTTTTTTAATAGATCGTTTAATCGATAAATTCCATATTCGAGGCCATATAATTTGTGTTTATATGCCAGGAAAAAAGGAGTATATCATGAAAAGGCTTATTAATATCATACTTGCCATTTGGTTTTTTACTGGGTTTGTCCCATACACGATGCAGATGGCCTGGTCCCAGCAGGATGCCGGACTTGCCCGGGAGGTAAAACCCATAGATCCACCACCTGGATTTGAATACGATGAAAAGACCCTGGCATCCGAGATCCAGGCGGCACGCGAGAGACTTTTTTACAGAATGGGCACACTCGACGCATTGGAGGATGGATGGATCACCGTGGGTGACTTTGCCATGCGTCTTGCGCCGGATGCTGACCTTGATCATGTTAAGTTGGGTATGTATGTAGGAGTGGAGGTAAATGACGAAGGCAAGGTTTCGAAAGTGGTGCCTCTTGATCCTGTAAAATGAACAGAGCAGGGTTTGAATGATTTAGCTTAGCAGCAACCTGGATCCGTTCAAATCTATAGGGCTGCTATAAAAGGAGATCCGGCATGTATAAAAAAATCATCTTTTTTTGCAACTTGCTCGCAGTGGCATGGTTATTTTTCGGCTTTTTGGCGGCTGGCAATCTATCTGCTGAATATTACAGGTATACCGATAAAAACGGGAACCTGAGGTTTACTGATAACCTTGCAGACGTTCCTGAGGACCAGAGGAAGAAGGTGAAGGCTTTTCAGGAGATCCAAAGCCCTCCTGCTCCATTGCCCCAGGAGAATGCCGCTTCAGGCAGGAAGGATACAACTTCTGACACAGACCAAACGACATATGATGCCGGTATCCGTGCAAAGGCAAAAGAGCTTGATACAATGAAGGCTGAGCTGGACGCCATGTTTGAAGAGCTGCAAAAGGAACGTAATGCTCTGGATAAAGAAAAGCCGGGTCCCAATGCAACCCGGGAAGAGATAAAAGCTTACAATGAAAAGGTTCGTGAACTGAATGCTAAAATCGAGCAATATCGCAAGAAAAGGGATGAATTCAAACAAAAGGTGAATGAGTATAACGCAGCCCTGGGTAGATAGTTTTTATTATCCATTCTTGATTAAAAAAGGGAGGGTCTCCCCCTCCCTTGCCATTTGAAATGGATTCAAATGGCTTCCACCACCATTCCCGGCCGTATGATGGATTTTTACGAATCCCTCAGGATGTAGCAATGACAGTTCCGGAAACGTCAGGCGATCCCTCTCCTACAAGCGACAAGGCCATATGCGCAGCCCTGGTCAGGCAGGGAGTCTTGTCCGTGAGCCAGGCACGGGAGGTCTTTGCCCAGAGGGATCGGCTGCGTAGAATGCTTGCACAACAGGAAGAGCGGAAGAATCCGGGATTCCCCGTATCCGGGGAAAGCGCGACACGTATCAGCATGGCGGATATCATTGCTGCACGGAATTTTATCAGGGCAGACGGGTCAGAGCAGGAGTTGGATGAAGACGCTATATACCAGGCACTGGCCCGGGAATGGGGGTTTCCTTATAAAAAGATCGATCCGGTAAAACTTGATCTCAACCTGGTGACCGGGACCATTCCCCGCAATTTTGCCCTCAGGCATCTGATGATACCGGTTGCCATTGAGGATGGTACGCTCGTTATAGCCACGGCTGATCCATTCAACAAGGAAGCAGCAGAGGACGTAAGGCGCGTCGCTAACAGGCCCGTCTCCATTGTTGTCACATCAAAAAGTGATATAGTCAGGCTTATAAATGAATTTTTCGGTTTCAGGCGTTCTATTGCTGCTGCTGAGAGCATATTTTCCGGTTCATCCATAGACATAGGGAATCTCGAGCAGTTTGTAAGCCTTGGAGAACCAGACGAGCCGCCTGCCAATGACAAGCACATCGTTAATGCGGTAAACCATATAATAAGGTATGCTTTTGACCAGAGAGCCTCGGATATACACATCGAGCCCAAGCGTGACAGTGTGCTTGTGAGAATGAGAATAGACGGTATGCTCCATACTGTATACCGGCTTCCCAAAAAGGTTCATTCAGCGATAGTGAGCCGTATCAAGAATATATCCCGGCTCGACATGGCAGAAAAACGGAGACCCCAGGACGGAAGGGTGAAGATGGACAAGGGCGGGGTCGAGGTTGAGATACGTGTTTCCACGGTGCCGGTGGCTTTTGGGGAAAAAGTGGTTATGCGTATCATGGATCCGGATATCCTTTTCCAGGATCTCGAAGGGCTTGGTTTTTCCGAAAATGACCTTGTCCGCTACCTTGAAATGGTGCAGAGGCCTCATGGCATGGTCCTTGTATGCGGCCCAACCGGGAGCGGAAAGTCTACTACTCTCTATTCCACGCTTCGAAGGATATCGAGCCATGAAGTCAATATAGTCACCATAGAGGACCCCATAGAAATGATCCACGAGGATTTCAACCAGATAGGGGTTCAGCCGGCTGTGGACGTGACCTTTGCTTCCATATTGAGAAATATCCTGCGCCAGGATCCTGACATTATCATGGTCGGCGAGCTGAGGGATCTCGAGACCGCTGAAAACGCAGTGCAGGCGGCCTTGACCGGGCATCTGGTCCTGTCAACACTTCACACCAATGATGCGCCGTCCGCTGTAATAAGACTCCTGGATATCGGCATACCGTCGTTTTTGATCCAGGCGACCTTGAGCGGGGTGATATCCCAGAGGCTGGTAAGAAAGATTTGCAGGAAATGTATCATGTCATACGAGATGGACGCCGCTGATTTTGCCAGGATGGGTATGAGGCCTCCGGACGGCAAGACCAAGGTTAAGCTTTACAGGGGAAGGGGATGCATTATATGCAGGGGAACAGGATATTTCGGAAGAACAGGTATATTCGAGGTTATGCCATACTCGGTGAAACTGAGGGAATTAACCACGCCTAATGCAGACCTGTCAGCGATTCGTTCCCAGGCTGTTCGTGAGGGCATGACCCCCCTGAGGGAGGATGCCGAGCAGAAAATGTTTGCTGGTATCACCACCCTTGAAGAGGTTTTAAGGGTTACCTGGGAGCAGCATATGCCGCGGAATCCTGTTGGTGACTCTCATGCTCAGGATTCTCAACGATCATAAGATGATGGACTCGTAAAAAGTCCATCATCCGGCCGAGGGCGGTTTAGCCCCGGCCGAGGGTGGGGGTGGAACCATTTGAATTCATGTCAAATGGCGGGGGAGGGGAAACCCTCCCCCGTCTCGTAAAAAAGCGCTTTTCGCTTTACCGTGAAAACACCTCCAGGGTCGGGGTGAAAAACAGCCTTGCTTTCATGCCCGGGGGGATTGCTGCTAATCATGAAAGTTTGCGAGATCATCATAAGACGTTGGCGGGTGCAACAGCGCTTAATGAAACAGGTATCTTCTATCCCCATGAAACCATGATGGAAAATGATATGAACCTGGATCTATAATCGTTTTAGCACGTGCCGGATGCGCGAAGGTAATCGTTTTTCCCCTCACGGATTCGGATTCTGAGGGTCAAGGGGCCGAGACTTCCATTCCAGGTATGATAATATCACTGCTGTCTGTAACCAGGATTGTTGAGGTTTCCGGCTCTGCAAGCAGAACAAGCGCGGTCCCAACCGCCTCTTTCTCCAGGTTTATGACTTTTCCAAACCTTGCGGTTTTCCCGGTTTCCTGGTGGTAGATGGTGTATGATTGTCCCGGGGCAAGCCCCTGCCTGGCTCCTTTATTGATAAATGCTATCATCTCCTCGCCGATCAGGTTTTGCAGGTCAGGAGTAGTGATCAATTTCGCTTTGAGTCCTGTAACACCATCTTTTATCACTAGTTTGTCTGAAAGTTTCCTTTCCTGCATGAGGCCGTCGTTGGGGCGAATTTCGCGATATACGGCTGTTACCTTTCCATAAGCGTATTCTTTTGTTATTTTTTCGATTTTTGCCTTTCCGCAAATGATATGAAGCATCCCCACAGGTTTTTTTGTATCAGGGTCAACTATGGGGCCTGTGGTCCTGAAAATGGTATAAGTCTTGCCGGCAACAAGCCCTTTTGATTCCGGCGGTATTTTGAAGTATACCGCATCGTCCTGGCTGATAAGCACCTTGTCCTCTTTTGCGTGAAACAGTACGCCCAATGGAGAAATCGGTTCTTTCCTGATGAAGGAAACACGGCCCATACCCTTGTATTTGTATATCCTTACAACAACAGGTTCAGGTTTTTGGGGAGGAGGCGGGGCTTCCTTTTCGATCCATCTCCTTTTATATATGCGAATTTTTTGTCCCGGATAAATCAGGTGTGGATTCTTTATTTCAGGATTATACCGCCATAGATCAGGCCATAGCCACGGTGAATCCGCAAATTTTTTTGACAAATCCCACAACGTATCACCCGGTTGCACTGTATAGAAGATTCCGGTTTCTGTTTCAGTAATATGTTCCTCTATCCCTGCGACAGCCGGTGGCACCACGAACAGAAACGGCAGGCAGATCAATAATGAACAAAGTGAAATTACGACGTGGGAGTTGATCCTGGCACGCATTTGAATCCCCTTGGATGTAAGGGTTAAAAAAATGGAAGCCCAACACGTATTTTCAGACACACGGCCAAATATTTAAGCGGCTAACCCTTGACCATACATTGATATTATTCGTTTATAAAAATGAACACCCTTATATGTCAAGAATTTCATGCTTTTTCCCAAATCATATCAGGGAAGGTATCATTGCCAACGAGCCGTTCCACTTTGCCTTTGCAAGGAGGTAAAGCGAGCGGAGAGGGTCGAGTTCCGAAAGTGACAAGGGGTGGACCTTCATCTGCCTGCACAGTCCGGTTATGGTATCGGGCAGGTTGTTACAGCCAATAGAGACAGTGACTTTCTTTTTTCCAAATCTTTTTTGAAGAGCATGGCCGCACTCGGTATAGGCGCAGCTTCCTGCTATATGCACCGGAGGCCTTATGCTTTGCACGATTTCATTGTCGAATCCTTTGCCCATCAGTACTGTAAATCCGCCCTTGCCATTGTAGTCGGCGCCAAGGACCTCCATCACGGTTTCCGTGTTCATCCTGCATCCCTCGATACAGCATCTTTCTTTTCCGCGGATGATATTTATACCCTCGGGCACCCTTCCCAGGAGTTTGCAAGTGAAATTTTTTCGTCTTTGCTGGTAGATCTCATCCCCTATGATTTCAATCCGGTCCGGATCGGTCCGGCTGATTTTTGTTGCCGCGCAAAGGGCAAGGTGCTGGATCTTTTCCCATGAAAACCCGAGAAACGATGCAGCAGTGATATCGACAGCGAGCGGGTCGTTTCCGCCGATAAGGCAGTCTGTTTTTTCCACGCACTCTTTTTCGAACGCTTGCGCAATGTAATGACCGTGGTTTGTCGCAACGATACCATCTATAACCACGAAGTCCGGCCGCAGTATCTTGTAGATATCTGCGAATTTCTGGTGAAGCCGGAAGTTGTGATCCGCAATCCTGCTGTGCTGGTGCACGAACCCGAACTGGTTTTTTACCGATAGCGTCACTTGTGACATGGAGTGGGTCTTCAACTTTGGGATTGATACATACAGGTTTTCGCCGCCGTGCAGAACAAGTCTTTCGTATACGAAGTCCGATATATCCACAAAGGCCGAGATTCCTTCCAAAAAGACGGGCATTACACCTGTTTCGTCGAGGTATACAGGTATGGCGCCGGTCTTTGTGCATACCGAAGCGATGCCTGTTGCTGCGAATACCAGCCTGGTAAGGTTCCCCTGGGTGCAGTTTTCAATGACATATATGTTTCTTGCTCCTGCGGACTGGAACTCCATGATAACTGCTTCAAGCACTCCCGGATCGGTGTATGCGTGTTTTTTGTGATCAACAGCATTCACCTTGATATAGACATCCTTGCTTTTTTTGAGAAGGCTTTTAGCACCGCCAAAAGGCTCAAAAATTTCCTTTACGGCTTTTCCCAATCCCTGGGTGGTATCTGCAAATACGACAGGAGCTTGTTTTATCATGTCATGGCCCTCCTTTTTTATACAGGATATCCCGTGATATCGCGGATCTCTTTGTATAGAGGCTGCAGGCGCTTGTAGATTTTTTTATAGACCCTGGTGTAGAGCGAATCATAGAGGCGGTGATTCCCGGGATCCGGCTCGAACGTGTCACCTTTACGGGTCATGGCCGCGATCGCCTCCCTGTATCCGGGAAAGATGTTTGTGCCTACGGCGGCGCATATGGCGGCGCCCAGGCCTGAAGTTTCGTACAAGTGAGGCCGTGAAGTGGGAAGGTTAAAGATATCAGCGGTTACCTGCATCGCGCACCTGCTTTGTGAACCACCCCCGGAAACCCTCAGCTCGGTGATAGGGATTTTTGTTCTTTTTTCGATCCTTTCCTTTCCTTCCCTCAGCGCATAAGCAAGTCCTTCCAGGATGGATCTGTAGATATGTCCGCGGGTATGGATATCGCCGAACCCTATGATACACCCCTTCGCCTCGGGACCGGGCAGCTTGATACCCGGGGTCCAGTACGGCTGGAGCATCAAGCCCATGCATCCGGCAGGAATATCTTCAACAAGGCGGTCAAAGAGCGCTTCCGCTTCCATACCGAGTTTTTCTGCTTCCATCTTTTCGGGAAAACCGAATTCACGCTTGAACCAGCTGACCATCCAGAATCCCCTGAAAATTTGTATTTCGAGGGAATGATATCCGGGAATTGCCGCAGGGTAGGGCGGAATCAGTGGGATCGGCTCTACGTATTTCCTGCTAGTTATGTTTATGGTCGCGGTGGTGCCGTAACTGATGCATCCAACAGACGGTTCAAGGCTTCCTGATCCTATTACCTCGCATGCCTTGTCCGCGGCGCCTGCGATTACAGAAGTCCCTGCAGGGATCCCGGTTGCTTTTGAAGCCGCCGGTGTGATCTCTCCCATCCGGTTTCCAGGCGGGACAAGGTCAGGAAGCATCCTTTTCTCAATGGGGATCTTCCATTTCCAGTCCCAGTCTTTTGCCCAGTCGAGTCTCTTGTAATCGAAGGGGATATATCCGACCTGGCAGCCGACGGAATCGACGAATTTCTCCGTGAGCTTGTAGTTGAGGTAGCCGGACAACAAGAGATACTTGTATGTCTTTTCCCATATTTCAGGCTGGTGGGTCTTGATCCAGTTCGCCTCGGCCTCCCTTTGAAAGTAGGCGACCGTATCAGAGACCCCGGCAAGCTTGAACAGGAGGCCCCATACTCCGCCGATTGGCGGCAGGCCGAAGGTTTTTCTCTGGTCCAGCCATAGGATGGCGGGGCGCAGGGGATTGCCGTCTTTGTCCACGTTTACCACGGTTCCCCTCTGGGTTGTGACGCTGACCGCCGCGATCCTTTCTTTTTGTATCCCTTTTTCCGAAAAAAGCCGGTTAGTCGCGGAGCACAATGTATTCCAGTAAAGGAGGGGATCCTGCTCGGCCCAGCCAGGTTTTTCTGAAAAGTATGGTTCAAAGGGGATCTTGACTATACCGTGCATCGTACCCGAGGCGTCGAAGGCCATGGCCTTCAGACTCTGGGTGCCGTTATCTATGGATAGAAGAAGGTCCCTGGTAGACATCTTGCCCCTCCTTGATTTTTTTCATGATTTGCGTGGCAGTGGTTTTTGTTTTTCGTGGATTTAAAAACCGGTTTCTGGGTACCGTGAAAACAGATCCCGGGTAAATCGTAACACTGTGGTATCCCGCATTATTCCTCCCGGGTTCGGATGCGCAAAGAGCTTGCTTCATCATCAGGGTTCCGGTACCCGGTAGGCTTTCATTATGAGCTTGTTGTACTCGTTTATCTCTTTTGTCCAGCGTTCATCGCTCCAGTCCATCACAGGGGCGCAGATTTCTTTTATCCTTCCCAGGTATTCTGCACCGCCGTTTTTCGCCAGTATTCCTATTCTCACTCTTCGTAACAGCAGGTCCGAAAGGTTGCATACATCTTCGTTCTGTGCAGCATGCTTGAGTTCTGCCCACACAGTGCATGTGCCGGGGATTTCTTCGAGGTCTTCGGGACGGGAGTCCTCTATTATAGATTTTGCTTTCATTCCGTACCGGCCGAAAAGCCGGTTCCACAGATACGCGCAGACCTTTGAACCCGATGCCGGCGGTTCAGGGACAGGATTGTATGCAGGCTGTGTGAGGCGAACCCGGCCGGGGAGGTCGATGAATCTGGCGGCAGCGTTGAGAGCGTCTGCCGCCAAAACCCTGAAGGTGGTCAGTTTACCGCCGGTGATGGTCACAAGACCGTTTTCTTTCCAGACTACATGTTCCCTTGACTCCTGGGAAGGCGGTTTATCTCCTTCGCTAAGGACCGGCCTGACACCTGCATAAGAAGCTATCGCATCCTCCAGCCTGATGTCAGCAGCAGGATAATAATGCCTGATGCACGCGATCATGTATAAAGCCTCTTCTCTTGTTATGGAGGGTTCGTGCAAGAGGTCTTCTGTGTGGTCTATGTCGGTTGTACCAAACAGAAGCGCACCTTCCCAGGGAAATATGAAAAGCGGCCTTTTATCTTCGGGGTGTATCATTGTCACGGCGGAAAAAACCGGCAAGCGCCAGGACGGGAAAACAAGATGGCTTCCCCGCAGTGGCCGCAGGTGCCGTTTGGGATCCGGAGATGGATGAAGCTCTTCTGCCCATGATCCGGTCGCGTTAATGACGGCACGGGTTTTTATTTCCCTTGTCTCTCCGGTGATCCTGTCGCAAAGTGCAACCCCCCGGATCCGTCTGTTTTTGTTGCGTAGAAGTTCCTCCACCCTGGTGTAATTCAAGGCGATTCCGCCTCTGTCCTTGGCTTCGAAGATAAGCCTCAAAACAAGCCGGGCGTCGTCGGTCTGGGCGTCTTTGAACAGGAATCCGCCTGAAAGTCCGTTCGGTTTCAGGCCGGGAGCAAGAGAAAGAAAATCAGCAGCCGGCAAGTACTTGTGAGAGCTTTTCCCGGCCATGAGATCATATATGGTCAGGCCTGTTGAGGTTATCAGTCTGCCAGGACCGGTCTCCTTCCATATGGGCATCAGGAATTCCACCGGGGTCACGAGACCCGGGGCCTCGTTCATCAGGCGCTGGCGGTGGCGGACCGATTCATAGGTAAGATGAATCCGTCCCTCTTTCAGATAACGCAATCCTCCGTGCACCAGCTTGGATGAACGGCTTGATGTTCCCCATGCGAAGTCAGACTGCTCGCACAAAAGGGTGGAAATGCCCAGGCGCGTGGCTTCTGCAAGTATACCTGCACCTGTTATACCACCGCCTATCACGATCAGGTCAAAATTATCTGGTATCTGGGATAGTCGCATTTTGGATTACTTTCGATAAATGTTGGAAAACTGTCTTTTCTCATATTTTCGGCAAGCACCTGTTTCATTTATCCGCGGGCTGTATATCACTCCGTGAGTTTGCCTGGGTTCCATGCCTGCCCGGGATCTATATTTGAAAAGATCCCTTTAAGGATGGAGATCCCCAACTCTCCTTTTTCAGCTGGAAGGTATTGCCTGTGGTCTGTTCCCACACCATGCTGGTGGCTTATGGTTCCGCCTGCCTCCACGATTACCCTGCTTGCGGCATCTTTCATGGAGCGCCAGAGTTCAAGGGTTTCTTCGGATGTCTCCTTGAGTCTGAAAAGGTATGTGGTGTATATGCTGGAACCCGTGGGATAGATATGGGACAGGTGGGTGAATACGTGAACATTCTCATTTTTTTCCGCTCCCGCGTCAATTATTGCTGCTTCTATTCTCTTCATGGTTTCGGTCACCTTGTCCCAGGTAACAGCTGTTTCGAGGGTGTCCACACCGTAGCCAAGGTCCCAGAGAGAATTCCTGAGATACGGTGCAAGAAACCGGTTCTTTTTCCATGCGTTCCCCATGGATTTCCCAACAACAATCCCGCGATATTTTTTTATGATTTTTTTTGCCGCAGACATGCCGGAAGACACGGCCTTTTTCGAACCGATTAATCCTATCAGGGCCATGCAGTAGGCTGAGTCATAAAATCCCCTTATCCTGAGATAACGTTTCAGCATCTCTATCTCTTTTTCATGGCCCGCAAGTATAAGGTTGGTTTCGGTTTCCCTTGGATTGCTCAAACGGATCATGGAGAGTGGAAGCCCTGCGGCAACAAGTTCGCGGACGCATGAAACAGCCGCCTCCCAGGTTGGCAGGAAAACTCCGTATATATCGTCCCGTTCGGGTATCGGCCTGATTCTCACAGAAGCCTTTGTTATTATCCCCATCCTTCCTTCAGAGCCCAGGAAAAGCTGCCTCAGGTCAGGACCTGCGGCAGTTGCCGGGTGTGGCAGGAATTCGAGTACTCCTTTTGGGGAAAAGACCCGTCCCCCTGCGAACATGTCTTCTATCCGGCCGAAGAAAAGGGATTGCTGGCCGCTGGAACGTGTGACCACCCAGCCGCCCAGGGTCGAATATTCGAACGACTGTGGATAATGGCCCAGGGTGAAGCCATGGGGGCGCAAGGCCGCCTCCACCTCGACTCCGTTGATCCCGGCCTCGAATGTCGCAAGCCTGCATACCGGATCCAGGAAAACCATTCTTTTCATCCGTTCCATTGAAACCGAAATTACCGGCCTGTCCGACTCGGGAACGTCGAGGTGGCCCACAACACTGGTTCCGCCGCCGTAAGGTATGGCCATGAGATCCTCGGAATCGATAAGTTCCATCAACTGCTCGATATCATTTTCAGATTCAGGGAAAGCCACTGCGTCAGGGAAGCGGGTGAGCGTTCCCATCCGGATGTTCACCCAGTCCGGAAAACTCTGGCCATGGGCATGATCCAGCCTTTGCCCGGCGTCGTCTGTGATACAGGAGATCCCTTTTGTAAGCCTTGAGGATGGTACCTTCTGAATAAAAGCTTCCCTGGGAACACTTTTTGCCGGTTTTGGTGTTCCTATGAGTTCCGCGAGCATCTGCACCGCGCCTTCGGGCGGTCTCATCTCTGTTTTGATGTTTCCCCATCCGTTCCATCTTTTCATTTTTTCTGATTCTCCCTAGGGTTTTTTCTTGTTGGTTATGGAAAGAAAGATACTGATGCTCTCTTCCATGGCGTCCCTGACGATTTTCTCTATTTTTCCCGAGTCGCTGAGAACAGCTGCATACAATCGCTTGTAATATGTGCAGGATGCCCGCCTTGCTTTTTCAAAAGAAAAGTACGCACTTCCCAGGACATGAAAGATAGATTCGAAATCATTGAGTATCATGGGAAAGATTGGATTTTTTGCCTCTTTTGCCATGGTTACCTGGAGATTCCAATCATACCTGGTATATTCATCAGGTCCATCATCCGGGCCTGGATGCTTTGAAAGAAGTGAAAGCATGCTGTCTGCGGCATGCCATGCCGCCAACCGCGCGACCGGCGGCATCAGTATCATGCGGAATTCAAGGAGATGGAGGATAAGGGGTAAGGATATGTTTGCGGCATGTTTTACCAGCGTTGAAAGCAAGCCGAGCCCTCCGGTTTCAAAGTAGTGATTCACCTGGGTCGGTTTGCCGTGCCTGATCGTTATCCATCCTTCTGCTGCAAGCTGCCTCAAGGCTTCCCTCAACGTGGGTCTGGTCACCCCGAGTTCGTTTGCAAGCTTCCTTTCTGCTGGAAGGTTGCTGCCGGGTGGATACTTACCTTCCAGGATACCGGTTATCAGTTGTTGCATGGTATATTCGGCAGGGCGAAGCGGGCTTATGTTTGTGACTGCGACTCTATCCATCTTTTTACCTTTTTTTGTTTTGAAGGATATATTGAATGGTAAGAGGTCATACCACTTACCAAGTCTCTTTGTCAAATAAATTTTCATGATTAGCAGCAATCACCCCGGACATGAAAAGAGGTCTGTCTTTCTCCCCTGCCTCGGAGTAGTTTTCACGGTAAAAGTTAAAAGTTTCGAACGACAATAAACAGGTCAACGACAATTCGATTTTTTTCTTTTAACAGTACCTTCTGCACAGATTATCTCGTAAAACCGGGTTCAGTCAGAATTAGAAGGTCTAACTGCATTGGGTGTCAACCCGGTTTCGTTATCTATTACAGGAGTTTAAGGATTAGCACATATCAATTTGACCTTTTCGTTATGATATTGGA
>CAYVIE010000011.1:0-32534 GCA_964451355.1 uncultured Desulfobacteraceae bacterium | reverse complement strand
TAAAATGTCCAAAAAATTGTGGACCGCTACATATCGGAATATCGTTGCGAAATATCATCCGGCAATTGTGCGAATGGAAAAGGATAGAAATATTGGAAGGGAATATCCAGAATGACCATATCCATTTGGTCAACTCGGTTCCATCGAAATATTCAATTTCTGAGACCATTGGATTTTTGAAGGGTAAAAGTACCATAAAAATATTCGATATCCATCATGAACTCAAGAAACGATATTGGGGTCGCCATTTTTGGGCCAAGGGCTATTGCGTAAGCACAATCGGCCTGGACAAGGGAAAGATTCGAAAATATGTTCGTTGGCAACACCATAAAGACTAAAAAGCTGAACAAATGAAATTATGGAACGATTAATCTGACCCTTTTAAGGTCATCATCAAGCTACCCCTTTTAGGGGTGGTTATTGACTTAAGTTTAAATGAGCTATTGGCAGAAATGGAATAGCACAAGGCCGGCATCATACATATCGGACAAATTAGCCGTTTAGATGCCATGTTGTCCGATACGACTTTTTGCCTGCGCAGGATTACTTAGAAGCAGTGAAAAATGAATTTTTTAATCAGCCTTGATCTTTTTACATTTTCAGGGGGGATCCATTGCTGATTGATGCCCGTAATTTATTTTGGTCTGCTAATTGCATTCATAGTTTTATCGTTGGGACGGACCATTATTCTGGATCATTACTTTAACTATGAAAACTAGAACAAAAAATAATGGTTTCCCGGTTCAACGGTAGCGGGAACTCATCATTCACATCACAAAAAATTTTAAAAACGATGGAGGCACACATGGCTATCAGCGAAAAAGTAAAAGACATTCTATCAAACAAAAACAGAATCAATATTTTAAGCACGGCTAACAAAAAAGGAAAAACCGATGTGGCGGTATTCGGTTCAGCTGCTCTGACAGATAATCAAACGATTTCTTTTGTTTTAAAAAAGGACTCCCGGTCGTTAGCTTATATAAAAGAAAACCCCTACGCTTCCTGTTTGATACTTCTACCGGAAGAAGGCGGTAAGGGATTAAAAATAAAGGGATGCAGGCTTTATTTAAAATCCGATTTTATAGAGCTTTCAAGAAATCCTGTTTTATTGAAAGAACGAACCGAAGGTGATGATGTAGAATGGGAAAAATCCTTTAACGTCGCCATAGAAAAGGAGGAAGCAGAACGAAAAACATTTAAAGACAGTTATCTTGTTCGTTTTATCATTACTGAGGCGAGACCGATTGTTGATATGGGACAGGGTATTTAATAATATGGGTGCCCCGCTTGAACCTGGAATTTTCAGGTTTTCGTTTAGGCACTGTTCCATTGGTCTACAATTTACCAGGACTACTCCGAGAGGAAGGCCAACGAGAGACAAGCTGCTGGCTTTTGTTTTCTATATGCACGGATTGTCGTTGAATGCTATTGCTAAGCTGTTTAATGTTTCTGCTCCGGCTGTATTGAAATGGGTACGCAAATTTGCTCAAGATACATATGAAAAACCTAAACCCGGCAGTGCTATAGTGATAGAGATTGATGAGATGTGGCATTACCTTAAAAAAAATCCAACAAGCTTTGGATATGGAAGGCTTATTGTCGCGATACCGGTCAGCTCGTTGACTGGGAATGTGGCAATCGTGATAGAAAGACATTCCGCCGGTTGATGAAGCGTTTATCCAGGTGGAATGTTGGTATTTATTGTGTTGATCATTGGGAAGTTTATCCGAAAGAGATGCCTGAAGGTTGTCATTTTCGTCAGAGCAAAGCAGAGACAGTGGCCATTGAACGAAATAATGGAAGGCAGCGACATTGGTTTGCCCGTTTTCGGCGCAAGAGCATAGTTGTGTCCAAGAGCAAAGAGATGGTAGATCTGACCATGGCCCTATTTGCCAGATTTCATGTAAATGGAGATATGCACGAATTAATATCATTACTTAGTTAAAACCCTCTTTTATTTATTCAGCTATTTCTAACAAGAGTGAAGTGGATAAGCATATATTACAATATACATTTAGTTGATTAGTCGATTTTATGCGCGATGACATCTTAGATGTTTAACATTACCAAAAGAGAGATCCGCTTCCTGTTTGAGGCGTTTTATGACAGATGCAGGAATGGTTTTCAGATAGATATATTCAAAAATTATGCAGTTATGCGTTATTGAGCAATAAATCCGGCCGGCACTAAATGAAAAATAAAATACCAAATTGTGCTAAATGCCCCCTCGAAATGTCTGGCAGGCTTTGCAAAAAGGAAAACGGCAAAGCGCCTTCCTTTTGTCCTACTAAAAACAAGCAGGATCTAATAAGGGATTGTCTTGACGAATATGAAAAGGCGGATGTCTTCGAATTTGCAAAACAGGCGGCTATTCAGGAGTCTGAAGGATACGCAAACCGTGAACAGGGGTATGAACACTTAAGGCCTTCAAAACCGAGGATAGAGGAGATAATCGAGTTTGCTGGAAAAATGAATTACAAACGCCTTGGGCTCGCTTTCTGTATTGGCATGCGAAGAGAAGCTAAGGTTGTTGAGAGGTTGCTGTCTGATCAGGGGTTTATCGTCGTTTCCGCCGTTTGTAAAGTCGGACGGATTCCTAAGGAAAAAATTGACGTAAATGACGGTCAAAAAATTTCTCCAGGCGACTTTGAGACCATGTGTAACCCTGTTCTGCAGGCTTTAATTCTAAACGATGAAAAAACCGACTTCAATATCCTGTTGGGATTATGCGTGGGGCATGATTCTTTATTCCTTAGATATTCAAAAGCGCTGTGTACTGTTCTTGCGGTAAAAGACCGGTTGCTGGGACATAACCCGCTGGCTGCAATTTATACTATCGAAAGCTATTACCGTGACTTAAAATAAAACGTCACACACAAGACGTTCTCAGGCAGGAGTAAACAGGTATGAAAATACATGAATTCCAGGCAAAACAGTTTTTCACAAAATACGGTATCCCGGTGCCTGGTGGAGACATCGCAGAAAATCCTGAGCATTCAAAACAGATCGCTGAGGCCATCGGTAAATTCCCGGTTGTTGTTAAGGCCCAGATCCATGCCGGCGGCCGTGGTAAGGGCGGCGGAGTTAAGCTTGCAAGCTACCTTTCCGAGGTTGAAAAGCATGCCGAATCGATCATCGGGATGAACCTGATTACCCACCAGACAGGGCCTGAGGGGAAGCGTGTTAAGCGGGTACTGATCGAACAGGGGCAGAACATTAAAAAAGAGCTGTACCTGAGCCTTATCCCCGACAGGGAAACGGCCAGTATTCTTGTAATCGCCAGTGAAGTCGGCGGCATGGAGATCGAGCAGGTTGCGGCCCAAACCCCCGAGAAGATCATCAAGGTTTACATCAATCCCTTAAACGGCATCCAGCCGTATCATTGCCGACAGGTGGCATACGGTTAAACATGCCGGCATCGACTGTAAAGGATTTTTCACGGATGTTCGTCAGTCTCTACCGGTTGTTTGTCGGTTACGACTGCTCACTGGTATAGATAAATCCCCTTGTAATTACCTCCGAAGATACGGTTGTGGCCCTGGACGCAAAGATGGATTTTGATGACAATGCCCTGTTCCGACACAAAGATCTCCTTGAGTACCGTGACCTTGACGAGGATGACCCGCTTGAGGTCGAGGCCTCGAAGTATAACCTGAACTATATCAACCTGGACGGGAACGTCGGGAACATGGTCAACGGTGCGGGCCTGGCCATGGCGGTGATGGATACCATCAAGCTGGCCGGCGCCGAACCGGCCAACTTCCTGGAAGCGGGCGGCGGTGCTACGGCTGAAATGGTTGAAAACGGGTTTAAGATCATACTCAGCGACAGCCAGGTTGCGGGGATACTGATCAATATCTTCGGCGGGATTCTGCGCTGTGATGTTCTGGCAAAAGGGGTGGTTGAAGCCGCCAGGAAGGTAAACATCAATGTACCGCTGGTCGTCAGCATGGAAGGGACCAACGTCGAGCAGGGGCGGAAAATACTGGCTGAATCAGGCCTGAAGCTCCACACCGCCGCTGACATGAAGGAGGCGGGGCAGATGATTGCAAGGATTTGTCGCCGACCAGGATTGAACAAACAGGTTGAGGGTATAGACTGATATGAGCATATTTGTGGATTCGGATATGCGGGTGCTGGTTCAGGGGATCACCGGGAAAGAAGGTCAATTCCACACCCGTCAATGTGTAGAATACGGAACCAATGTGGTCGCAGGCGTTACACCGGGTAAAGGCGGCCGGGACATGGACGGCATACCTGTTTTTAATAGGGTTGCCGAAGCTGCTAAACAGACGGGGGCGAATTGTAGCATGATTTTTGTCCCCCCGCCGTTTGCGTCAGAATTTATCAAGGCTTATGTGACCAAGCCGGTTGTCGGGTTTGTCGCCGGCATGACTGCACCGCCGGGAAGGCGGATGGGGCATGCCGGTGCGATCATTAGCGGAAGCTCCGGGACGGCACAGGCAAAGATCTCCGCCTTGAAGCGTGGCGGGGTTCATGTCTGCGAAAACCAGGGGGACATCGGCGAGATGTGTGCCGAGGTTTTTAAATTTAATAAGGATTACTAACCAACATAAGAAGTGCCTTAAGTGAGCTAAAGTTTTAGTGAATGCATCCGGCATGAGCTTTAGGCGATTTAGTAACTTCACACTATTTGCGCGGAGATGGACAATGAACTGGTTTTTTAGTATTTTCCGCACATCCATCGGCAAAAAGCTACTGATGGCGGTCACCGGTCTGGGATTTTGTTTTTTTCTTTTGATTCACCTGATCGGCAATCTGACCCTGTACGGCGGGGAAGGGTTATTTGTCTCATACGTGGCGCACCTTCATGCCCTGGGACCGCTGATTATTGTCGCGGAATGGGGGCTTCTGCTGTTTGCGGTGATCCATGTCGCCACCGGTTTTCTGCTTTTTATTGAGAATTGGCGGGCACGGCCTGTCGGATACGCGCTTAAGAAGAATGCCGGCGGCAGGACCATCGGGTCCGAAACCATGCCGTATACCGGTATCCTGATCCTGTGCTTTATTGTTATTCATTTATTGAACCTCCGCTTTATAGAGCAGACCCCGCAGTCGGTGTTTAATGCCCTGACCAGCACACTATCAACCCTGCCGTATGTGATTGTCTATTTCGCTGCCGTAATTCTTGTAGCCATCCATGTCAGGCACGGGTTCTGGAGCCTGTTTCAGACCCTGGGTTTAAACCATCCCAAATATATGCCGTTTATACAGGGGATCGGGATAGTTTTTAGTCTTTTGATCGCCTGCGGGTTCGGCTTTATCCCCATTTATATCCGATTTATTGTCTAGAAAGGAGTGTCATGAGCCTTGATGCAAAAATCCCGTCAGGGGATCTTCCCGACAAATGGGACCGACACCGGTTTGACCTGAAACTGGTCAGCCCGGCAAACAAGAAAAAGTTTGACATCATCGTTGTGGGAACCGGGCTGGCAGGGGCCTCTGCCGCCGCCTCACTGGCCGAGCTGGGATACAATGTCAAGAGTTTCTGTGTCCAGGACAGCCCCCGCCGTGCCCACAGCATTGCCGCCCAGGGCGGGATCAACGCGGCAAAGAACTATGCCAACGACGGGGACTCCACCTGGCGTCTTTTTTACGACACCATCAAGGGCGGAGACTTCAGGGCAAGGGAGGCCAATGTCTACCGGCTGGCCCAGTTGAGCTGCAACATCATCGACCACTGTGTGGCCCAGGGCATACCGTTCGCCCGGGATTACGGCGGCCTGCTGGACAACCGCTCCTTTGGCGGCGCCCAGGTATCCCGGACGTTTTACGCAAAAGGGCAGACCGGACAGCAGCTTCTGCTGGGGGCATACAGCGCACTCATGCGGCAGGTGGCCGCGGGCAGGGTGAAGATTTTTCCTCGACGTGAAATGCAGGAACTGGTTGTTGTAAACGGTCAGGCACGGGGGATCGTTGTCCGCAACCTGATCGACGGTCGCATCGAATCCTACGATGCCCATGCCGTGGTGCTGGCCACAGGGGGCTATGCCAACACCTACTGCCTTTCCACCAACGCCATGTCGTCCAATGTGTCAGCCGCACTCCGGGCGTATCAGAAGGGCGCCTTTTTCGCCAACCCCTGCTTTACCCAGATTCATCCCACCTGCATCCCGGTTCACGGGGAGTATCAGTCCAAGCTGACCCTGATGAGCGAGAGCCTGCGCAATGACGGCAGGGTATGGGTGCCCAAAACACCCGGGGATAAACGGCCGGCAAACCGTATCCCGGAATCGGAAAGGGACTATTACCTTGAGCGGAAGTACCCCAGCTTCGGAAACCTGGTGCCCCGGGATGTGGCCTCCCGGAACGCAAAGGAGCAGTGTGACATGGGAAAAGGGGTGGGCGAGACCGGCCTTGCGGTTTACCTGGATTTCGCAGATGCCATCAAAAGGGACGGCAAAGACGTAATCGCCGCCAAGTACGGCAACCTGTTCGACATGTACGAAAAGATCACCAGTGAAAACCCCTATGAAACCCCCATGATGATCTACCCAGCCCTGCATTACACCATGGGTGGCCTGTGGGTGGATTATAATCTTATGTCCACCATTCCCGGGCTTTTCGTACTGGGGGAGGCAAATTTTTCAGACCACGGGGCCAACCGCCTGGGGGCAAGCGCCCTCATGCAGGGCTTGGCTGACGGTTATTTTATCGTTTCATACACCATCGGTGGGTACCTAGCAGGGACGCAACTCTCTGCTGTCAATACGGACCATGATGCCTTTAATAATGCGTGTTATTCTGCAAAAGAGCGGATTGAAAACTTGTTTTCAATAAATGGGAATCGTACTCCCCACGAATTTCATAGGGCCCTTGGAAAGATCCTGTGGGATTACTGCGGGATGTCAAGAAGCGATGAGGGCCTGCAAAATGCACTTGGCATGGTCAGGAGTTTAAAACAGGAGTTCTGGGAGGATGTCAAGGTTACCGGGAGCAGTGATGATTTCAACCAGACGCTTGAAACCGCCGGGCGGGTGGCTGATTTTTTCGAGTTTGCGGAGCTTATCGTCATTGATGCCTTAAACCGGAAGGAATCCTGTGGCAGCCATTTTAATATCGCATATCAGACCGAGAACAACGAGGCAAAGCGAGATGATGATAATTACTGTTATGTGGCCGCTTGGGAGTTTTCAAAGGAGGGCAAAGAACCTGTGTTGCATAAGGAACCTCTGGTGTTTGAAAACGTTGAATTGACGCAGAGGAGCTACAAATGATGGCAAAGACGATCAATGTTATACTTCAGGTCTGGCGTCAGGGCCGCAGGGAGAAGAAGGGAAGGTTTGAGAACTATGCTGCAAAAGACATTTCAACGGATATGTCTTTTCTCGAGATGCTGGATGTGGTGAACGAGGAGCTAATGAAAAAAGGTGGGGAGCCTATTGCTTTCGATCATGATTGCCGGGAAGGTATCTGCGGGATGTGCGGGGCTATGGTCAACGGCCGGGCCCACGGTCATGAAAAGGAGACAACCCTGTGCCAGCTTCACATGCGACATTTTTCAGACGGTGACACCATAGTCATAGAGCCGTGGCGGGCCAGAGCGTTTAAAGTTGTCAAGGACCTTGTTGTGGATCGGAGTCCCTTGGACCGGCTGATCCAGGGCGGCGGTTATATCTCAGTCAATACCGGCGGCGCACCGGATGCAAACGCCATCCCGATCACAAAAGAGACAGCCGAAGCCGCTTTTAATGCAGCCGCGTGTATCGGATGCGGGGCGTGCGTGGCCGCCTGCCCTAATGCTTCGGCCATGCTTTATCTCGGGGCGAAGGTCTCCCACTTGGCCTTGCTTCCCCAAGGCAGGCCCGAGGCTGCCCGGCGTGTAAAATCGATGGTCAGGCAGATGAAGAAACTGGGGTTCGGGAACTGCTCAAACGAGGCCGAGTGCGAGGCCGAGTGTCCCAAAGGGATATCCATCATAGAGATCGCTCGGCTGAACCGTGAGTTTTTAAAAGCAGAATTTTCGTAGAGTTGTTTATAAAAGGCCTGGAGGAAAAATGAAACGACGCATTTTTAAAAAAGAACACGACATGTTCAGGAAATCATTCAGATCGTACTTAAAAGACAAAATTATTCCATTTTATGATGAATGGGAAGACGCCTGCATGATTCCCAGGGAAGTGTGGCTGGAAGCAGGAAAAAACGATTTCCTGTGCCCCACGGCTGAGGAAAAATACGGCGGCGCAGGTGCTGATTTCCTGTATTCCGTCGTTATTGCCGAAGAGCTGAATTACCATGGCCTGAGCAGCCTGTTCTGGCCGCTCCACAGTGACATCGTATTGCCGTATATTGAACGGTACGGCAATGAAGAACAGAAGAAAAAATGGATCCCAGGATGTATTTCAGGTGAGACCATTCTTGCCATCGCCATGACGGAACCGGATGCGGGCTCAGACCTGGCAAATCTTTCCACGACCGCCGTCAGAGACGGCGATCATTATATCGTCAATGGTTCAAAAATTTTCATCAGCAATGGACAACTGGCGGACTTATGCATTGTGGCAGTTCGGACATCCAAAACTGAAAAGCCTTACGCCGGGGTCAGCCTGCTGGTAATTGAGTCAGACAGGAAAGGATATCGAAAAGGGAATAACCTGAAAAAAATCGGGCTGCACGCCCAGGATACATCCGAGATCTTTTTTGATGATTGCCGGGTCCCGGTTGAAAATTTGCTGGGAAAGGAGGGCGAAGGCTTCAAATACCTGATGCATAATCTTCAGCAGGAACGCCTGATGATCGCAATCGGTGCGTATGCGGCGGCCGAGGGGACTCTTGATATAACGCTGGATTATGTCAAAAACAGAAAACTGTTTGGAAAATCGTTGGGCAAGTACCAGAACACCCGCTTTACACTAGCTGAGATTGCCACAAAGGTGCAGTTGGCCAGGTCATTTTTGGACGATCTGATCCCGAGACATATGGCCGGAGAAAATGTGGTCAAGGAAGTCAGCATGGCGAAATACTGGTTGACCGAGATGCAGTTTGATGTGGCAGATAAATGTCTGCAAATGTTTGGCGGTTATGGGTACATGCGGGAATACCTGATATCCCGAATGTTTGTCGATGCTAGGGTACAGCGTATTTATGGCGGTGCAAATGAAGTGCTTAAGGAAGTGATTGCCAGAGAATTAAATATATAGATGAAAATGCAAGAGGCTGATGATAATCCTGACGGCTGGAGTAAAAAGCATTTGAAACCGGAGTTGTGAATTATGCAGAAAGGATTTGTACAGGTTTACACCGGTGACGGCAAAGGAAAGACAACAGCAGCGATAGGGCTGTCTGTCCGAGCGGCCGGTGCGGGGTTAAAGGTCTTTATCGCACAGTTTATCAAGACTGGTGATTTTAGCGAAATGAAAGCACTGAAAAAATTTTCAGATCATATCACGGTCAGACAATTCGGTCAGGGCGGGTTTATCAGGGGGAAACCGGCGGATGAGGATATCGCCGCCGCTCAAAAAGGCCTGGATGCGGTTAAATCAGCCATTTTGTCCGGAGAATATGACGTTGTCGTAATGGAAGAAGGGAATGTTGCGGTTACCTGCGGACTTTTGTCCGTCCGGGACATTCTTGATATTATTGCAATGAAGCCAGAAAGTGTTGAGCTTGTCATCACCGGCCGGGGAGCCGAACCATCGGTTATTAAAAAAGCTGATCTGGTAACCGAAATGAAAGAAATAAAGCATTATTTTCAAAAAGGGGTCCAGGCTAGGGTGGGCATTGAAAAATAAATAATTTTAAAAATTCTTTGAAGACTTCAGCCAGGAATGGCTTCAAACTTTCATGAACAGAAGACAAGGCTTTCTATTTCCCCAGCTTGGAGGTGTTCTCAGGTAAGTCTATGACAATTAACTCTATGACAATAAAGATATTAAAAAAATGTATCCAAAGACAATTTAGACAAAAAAACAGCGGCAAATTCAGGATGTCGCGTAAACTTGTAAACTTTTGCCGCTGTCACTGGATTTGTAAACAGCTCTGTACCGGCATTTCCTGAATCAACCGCTGTTTCGATTATGTACTTTACGCCTGGAATGGGCAATAATTGTTGCCGATGAACATTGTAAAGTAAAATGTGTTATTTCTTACGGTGCCCGGGAATACCCCCAGCAAATAGAAACCATCCGGAGGGGGTATCCCGGAATACTGCTTTCACCTACAGTCCATGGACCGTTCTTTGTATGATATTGTCTTGTGTTTTTCGGCTGATATCAACAAAGTGTGCACTGTAACCAGCAACCCTAACAATCAGTTCCTGATATTTTTCAGGATCCTTCTGAGCAGACCGCAGGGTAGTGTCGTCAACCATGTTGAACTGCACGTGATCCATGCCCAGATCCGCCCAGGTTTTCATATATGCTTTCCATAGCTTGTAGCCCTTTTCTCCGGCTAGCTGGGTTGGTGAAAGGCGCTGGTTCAACAGAAAGGCCCGCCCGTCCTTAACATGGTCGAACTTACTGCACGACTTGAGCACTGCGGTGGGACCCTTTTTATCCAGGCCCGGCCCTGGAGAGATGCCACCGTCATATAGCGCATCCCCCAGTCGCCTGCCGTTGGGCAAGGCTCCGACGGTGTTGGCATAATGTATATTCCCGCTGACGTTTTCGGGCAGCGCCGGCCAGTTGTTGCCGCTGGGACACTTGATCTCGTGGGAATGCCTAGCCACCTCCCTTAGGCACCTGACCATGATCTCATCCACGTAATCATCGTCATTACCCCACTTGGGCGCGTTCCTGACAAAATCCAGCCGCATCTCCTCGTACCCTTCCCAGTCGGCCTCAAGGGCGGTGATCAGCTCGTCCATGGTGTACTTCTTTTCGTCAAACACCAGCTTCTTTACAGCAGCAAGGCTGTCCGCGTTTTCCACCCAGGTAAAAAATGTCACCCATGCGTTGCCCCTTTCCCCCTCAGGGCTGACCGCGTCAAGGCCACTCTCAACCGCTCGTTCCGAAATGGCGGACAGAAACGGCCTGCCGAAAAATTCAGGATCCTTGTACCTGCCCAGGTTGACCGTCCGGACAAGGATATTCATCAGCCATTCCATCTGTTTCACCCACGCCTGGAACAGCTCCTCAAAGTCCTTGAATTTTCTGGGGTCTCCGGTGTGAGGCCCCATCTGCATCTGGACTATCCGGTCAAACCCGTCTGACAGGGCGTATTCTATAATCTTGGCGGTGTTGGCGGTCGCCGAAGCCATACGCATGGGCTGGAAGCCGTGCTTGGTGGTGGGACATGGAGACATACAGGCCTGGTGAACCCATGTCCTTGCCTCCTCAAGCGGGTGCCCGTACCAGTACACGGTGTTTTCAACACAGATCGGGTCGTTGCGCATGGAAGGGTAGCCGAGGCCGTGGCGGATACACTCGAAGCATTCTTTCATAACTTCATCCTTAACCTTTGGATGCCACCTGAAGCCGAATGTGGGATTTGACACCCGCACCAGCCGGGCTGCCTGCAGAAAAGCCACGGTCAGATCATTACAGGCATCAGAACCATCTTTGTTCACACCGCCTAAAGTCCATACCCATGTGCCTGTGATGCCCTGAAGCCCTTCCCGGGCCCAACGGGGAGCAAAGACCCCAAGCTCGTAAGCGCGGATCATGAACTCCCCAACCAGATCAAGCGCCTCTTCTTTTGTGAGCCGCTTGTCGATATTCACATCCTTGTCATAATACGGCCCATGGTAATAATCAGGTCGTGATGGCCAGGCACCTTCCGCGGCTTCGGTCCTGGCGATGGTCTGGACAAAATGATCCAGCTGAAAAGATTCCTGCAGGTTTCTCGGGGGCTTTGCTGGCACACGCTCACAGGTCTCTGAAATACGCATCAATTCTTCCTTGCGTTTCGGATCGGATTCGAAGTTTTCGGCAATAATCCGGGCAAGGCGTGCATAACGTTTGGCAAGGTTTATAGAGGCCTCAAGGATGATTTGCATGGCCTCCCAGTTGAGAATCTTGTCGTAAAGGGGAAGGATTTCAGGGCCGGGATTGCCTGAGGTTTTTTCTTCGGCAGCCTCAATTTGTTTATCAATCTCTTCAATAATATCCTCAAAACCACGTTTGCCTGTCATGAAGTACTCATAATCTTTTCCTGAATATCCATAGGCCGAGGTGGGTGCCCCCCAGCCGATAACTCCGCTCATAAACTTAACGATATCTTCAGGGTCAAGCACACGCCCAAGTTTGTCGATAGCTGTTTGGCCTGCCCAGTAATCATTGAGTTCGGCTATAATTTTAAGGGACTCTTCCTCTGGTTCGGGAATAACTCCGGGCTCATTGTAAAGTTCTTCATTAACAATGCTTGCCCCTTCGACAAACCATTCCATGGTATGGGGCAGGGTTCCGGCATAGCCTACAATCTGGGAATGATCGGTAATAAAAATCGTTTTATTTTCAAGAACGTGTGCCAGAGCCTTTGCCTTCCTCAACATTTGGGGATCCTTATCGTTCTCTTTCCATGCCTCGGTGAAAAGAACCGGACGCTCGAGCTCGACCTTGATCCCTGGATTGTAGGCGCCTCCGACCGCTCCCTTTTTCCATACAGCTTTTCTCAGGTAATCCAGCCGCCTGGAACGGGTTTTCTCGGCAAGCCACCACCATTCCTGCTTTTTTTCATGTTCCTTGATTTCCTTTTGAGACACTTTTGCTGTAGTCATTTTTTATACCTTCCCTGGTTTTGTTGTTATTTATAATAATAGTTTAATTAAACTGACCATATACTGACCATATTTTGATGCATAATTATCTGCAACGACGGGTTTTGCCTTGTAATATGCCTGCCTCGGAACAACCATCCTCTGGACACAATATCTCGTGATACCTAGTTTTTTTGAAAGGAAAAAAATTTATGCACTCATTCATGACATAACATACATTCATATCATATTTGACCTCACCCCCTTCCAATAACTATTCGTTAATTATTAGCTTCCGTTATTCTTTCTGCCGTGCCTGATTATTAGTGACTGACGGATCAGTCATCAAAAAGTCAAAATTAGATACTTTGTCTTGAGAAAAATTTTTAACTTTTCAGCTGAAAATTTATTGGAGAAAATCGTTAGAGAAGTCTGGTAATAGGTAATATGTTAACTAATCGCTTTTGTGGCAGTGCATAATTAATAATATTGTCAAATATTTTCATGCTACCCTTTAGTTACTCACTGCTTCTGCATCAGGATATAAAACAGAATATACTTTAATGGGCTTTGAATTTCTGGTAATGCCATAGCAACCTTTTCTAAAAAAATGGTTGCTCCCGCGGAATATACCGCTTCCATTAATTCCCGAACCGGCTTAACGGTATAACATATTATTGGTAAGTTACTATCGATACTTCTAATCCCCTTCACGGCTTCGATTGCGATATCTGTAGCGCGCCTTCGATCTGCATATTTTTTTTCCGCATGTTCAGGCCAGAAAAGATCAAGGAGCACCATATCCGGTTTTTCTTTTTTTATGAGTTCTTTGTATGAATCAATATCGCCACTTTTAACGAGTTCAAAGGCAACCCCGGTTTTTATTTCAGAATCGGCAAGCCCTTGCTCCAGTGATGCAATCCAGTTGTCGTCCCATATAAGCTGGTCAGGAGGAAACTGTTCCCTGAAAATAGGACTGAAGATATCATCAAAAAACAAAACTTTGGCTTTCATATTTTCCTCCCTTTTTATAAATTTATTATTCGTTAACAACCGGAAAGGTGAGGGTAGTGCAATATGGATTCTGATTTATGTACATTTTTCCACCGAGATATTTCATTTCACTTTTGATTTGTTTTACTCCCCGGCCCGAAACAGTATTATATTTTATGCCATTATCCTTAAACATGACTTCTATAAAGCCGCCGCTTAATTTCAGGCTGATCTCAATCCGTCCTGTTAGACTGGTATCATTTATTTGTATTTGCCTGTTTGTTATCGCCTTTATGCTGTTGGAAAATAAATTATCAAAAATGGTTTCCAGTTGTTCGTCACTCGCTTTGATTCGTTTTTCTATAATCTCATTATTATTAATTGTGAATTTAATTTTTAAATTCGGGTATTGAGCCATTTTGCGGTGGATAAAAGCGGCCAGCCATTTTGAAAAATAAATTTTTTTTGCCCGCCATTTCAGTATTCTTCCCTGTTCATGGATTTCAACTAATAGCTTTTCCAAGCTAATCATGGCCTCGTGAAGCGAGTTATTTTCACTCGGCATCGACTGATTATTTGAAAATAAAGCTCCCTTTAACGCCCCAAGTATATAAAAGCCGGGGTTATGAATTTTATTACTTATATCAGACAATTGGTGAATAACACGTTCATTTAGTAAAAAGGAACGGAGTAACGAATTATATAGGGCTAAAAAAGAATTCATGTGCAAAAATGGCCAAAACTCGGGCTGAAACGAACCAAGGATAATAGCGCCTAGTTCCTGGCTCAGCATATGTAGTGAATAAGCGACATATGATTTAACCCTGGTAAGTCCATCGAGCAGAAAATTCCGGTCGTCTTCGCATATGTCTGGAATTCGTTCAATCCTATGATAAAAACGAGTTAATCTTTCATCCCCATCTTTTCCTTCTACGGGGAAAATCGAATCTTCATCGTCGCGCAGAATACTTTTTGCTGAAGGTGTGAAATCATTAAAAAGTATCTCCCTGATATCATCTTCTTTACATACGACTATCCGGAATCTTGAATCATCAACATGACCTGTTTTAAAAATGGACATCACGATATCTGCTGAAGAGAGTTTGGTATAGGGTTCCATCAAGTCCTTGTAGTCTATGGGGCGGTTGGAAGCAATCAGCCTTGCCATATGCCTGAGCTTTTTGTGGGCGGTCTTTAAGGCGATCCTGTTTCGCAGATCAATCACGTATTCCATGGTCAAGGTGCCATAGCTTGCGGCAAAATCGTCGAGTATCTTCTTATCATTGATATTGAACGGTGTTTGATTTCGATAGCGGCTGAGTTCAATAGTACAAAAAATTTCATTATCGCGTTTTAAGGGTAAGATTATAGTACTGGCAACAGGTCTTTTGATTTCAGCCAGATATTGTTTATTCATTTTGTTTGCAATATCCAAAAATGGATTTGTCTTTCCATCAACGATTGTTTCCCAGATATCTTTAACAAGGATGCTCCTGCCAGAAGCCATAACCATGCCGGTGAAACCGCTATATGGGTCGTACTTGTGAAGCTTTCCAAAATAAACATGCCAAGGCTTGCCGTCTTTAAGGATAAAAAGTTTTCCTGCCCTTCCTGCCGCAGGCAAAAGGTTGATTTGTCCGATATCAGCATTTACATGAGAAGAGAGCAATAGAAGAATTTCATAAAGGATTCGATCAATACATGATTCTTCACCACTTAATGCCAGCCAACGAATTCTGTCAAACAAAGGACCTGCATTTATCTTTTTTTGCATTTTGGGAGAATATTTGGGTAACATCATGAAATCATCACTGATTCGGGTTAACTTATAATCCATCTCAAACAATTTCAAAGGCAGGGTTATATCCCTTGTCCGAAATCCACAATCGGTCTTGTCTTTATAATGTCAAATATTGCCAGATGCTTGAGCATGTTAGCGGTATCACCTATTTTGGCCTTAATCCCCGCTTTTATACGATCAAATATTTCTCCGCTGTCTTCAATCGAGCGCAGTTTCAGATAAATACGGCAACCCTCTGTTTGCAGACCTGTTTTTCCCGGGAGAATAACCAGGAGAGCCGCAGAAGGATTTTCCCTCAAATTCGCATATGTATTGTTGTCACCAAGCATAAGGATTAAGGTTGAATCATCGTAAAGCGAAACCGAACCAAACATCGCAATATTTGCTTCGCCGGTTTTATTACACGTACTTAAGATATTCATTCTTCCTTCGATTGAAAGAAACCCTTTTACCTTTTCACTGACTATACTCATGGCATTTCTCTCTATAGTTTATTTGATTATCGCTATACATTTCGATTTCAACAATACTCTCACGGTATACGGTCAGATATATTCCATTTGAGAATAATGAACCCTCACCGATAGATATCCGTTTTATGAAATCGTTCCGGCCACTTTAATAAACCGGTTTACAGCTCCGAGATTCCCGGTCAGTTTAGTGACCTGACCTTTTTTCAGTTTCAATGTCCCCATAGTCAAGGCCATCACCACGTTTTTCTTGCCCTTTAAGATTTCGGCAAGGAGTCCGGCCTTGGCCTCCAGAATGATATCATTTTCAGCATCGGGCCTTACGCCGTACCAGCAGGGTTCACAGGATGGGAACCACATGCCAAATCCAATATCCTTATTTATCTTTAATTTTGGATCCTTCAGTACTTTGAATTGAAAAAAACTATCAAACCCCTTGCCTTTTTTTTGAAATTCTTCGTCGGCCTTCAACTTCTCAATCATTTTGTTAAACCATTCTTCACTGAAAATTTGCATTTTTCTCTCCTTTGTTTATCTGATTTAATTTTCTAAGGATTGAGTTGATGCCTTCAATCCTTCAAACACAGAAGGGTCTATTCGCTTCGTGGTTTTATTCGATAATGTCCATTGCAAGAGTTTCTCGATCGCGGAAGGAAGTTGTTCAAAATGATCTATAAACTGTATACTTTTACCGTATTGTTTCTGCATTGTGTTGCGGTTCTTATAAGCAACCCCCAAGGTCACCAAATGAATATTTTGGTTAATGCAATGGTTAATTCCTAACCTTACATCACACCCGAAATTGGATTCTCCATCCGTGATATGAACTATAAATCTCCGCCTGTCTTCATTAGGCATTAAGTAAGCGGCAGCAATGATTGCTTGGCCGGAGGCAGTAAGGCCGTTTGGTGGAATGGACAGGATTTTGTTCCCCTTTATCAAGCTGGAAATCATGCATACACCTTCAATTTCAAAATAGCCGTAAGCTTGGAGCCGGTTCTTAAAACCCGAAAATGCTTTGTGAATAGTCCCAAGTGTATTTTCAACCAGTTGCCACTTCGGCCCATTCATGGACCCGCTTGCATCTACAAGCAGGCAAATATCCCAATTCAAAAAAGGAAGTTTTTGCTTTTCAAAAAAACAGCGGCCATTTATTGGTGCTCTATACAATTTTCGCCTATCTATTCTGCCGGATGTAAGTCCTCTGTTTAAGACTATTTTTCTGTCCGAATAAGTCTCCAGTATGGATTTAAGGCGCGCCACCATTTTATAATCAATTACAGGATGAGCCGAAATGTTGAAATCCCACCTGGAGGTAGGGACAATCGTTTCATTGTCTGGGCCTGCAATTGAACGAATAATCGGTGTAATATCTGATGAATTGTAAGCAAGCCTCTCCTCAATATTTTGAATTGCAGTTTTGGATAATCTGGAATGGGCATCTCTTTGCTTGGAGGTTTGTTTTTTGTTAATTGGAACGACTTCGGGATACCAACAAAGCATTTTATCAATGATAGTCCAGGAGGAGAGTATATCTTTTATTTTTTTCCAGCTTTCCAGATAAAGCCGGCTCCTTAATCCACAACGTTCGACCGGACCTTGCGCTATACATGAAACCCGCTTCAACTCTGCGGTAAGGTAGGATAATATATTCAGGGGTTTTTTGTAATTTCTATCAATTTTTTGTATATCGTATCCGAATGCTGTCTGCCACCAAATAAGAAACAATTCATCAACGGTTTTGTTACCAGGTGCAACTTTTTTCTTAAGAAGCCGGGAAGCACGATTCATTGCCACTGTTCTTGTGATTCTGGTGTATTGTCCCAGGATCGATTTCTCGGAAAGTAAATCCACATATATATCTTCACCAGTGTACACAATCTTCTGAAAAATCACTTTTTCAGACATACGCATTCCAGGAGAAGATTTATCCACCAATTTCCACAGATACTCACTCCATTCAGTTTGATGTAATGCTTCATGAACAACAATACCAACAAGATAGTCGAATCTTTTCGGCGGGACAGGATACTTACCAAGTATCACTCCAGGATCGAGAATGATGCGCCCGTTTGTGTTGGTAGACATACCGAGCCATTCAACATTTCCGACATTTCTGCCGATATGACCACTTACCTTATTGAGCGCACGAAGGACATTAGCCAGCTCAGAAGCCTCAAAAGATGATGTGTTTTTTCGCCAATATTCCGAAATACTGCCTTGACCACGACATGCTATATTAATAAGATCACCCAATATATCGGATTCGCTGATATCTTTACGCCCTATCAGTTCCTTGAATCTGTCATCCAACTCATGTAATTTTTTTGGGTCATACTTGTATTTATTGATATATTTATTATTAGTAGATTTTATATCCCGTATCGGAATCACGATTGATATCCCCCGTTTCAAGATGTAATGACAGAAGTATTGATTCCAGAACATCCCGACTTACTTGCAGGCTGTTGATGAAAGCTTCTCTTATGGTAGCGCCCACTGCAACCAATTCGGCAATCATTAAAGTATGACGTGTTGATACAATGATCGGTTCCTTTGAATTACCTCTTAAATTGTTTGCGATATTTACAATGGTAAGGGCATCAGCCTCAGATATGCCCGCCTTGAGATGGAGGACCTTTGTTTCGACATCCATGGGTAGATAATCAAGAACAGTTATATAAAAACGGTCCCGCAACGCTGCATCTAAGGCTTCTGTCCCTACAAACTCTTCTCCTTCGTTAAGGGTCGCAAAAAAAACAACTCCATCAGCAACTTTAATGGTACCGAGTTCGTCAAGCCAGACTTTTCGGTCTTCAGCCAAAACTGAAAATAACATATTCAGAGCCTTGGGATGTTCAGGACGGTTTATTTCTTCAAGATGAATAACGCAATTCGGGGTTTGTATTGCTTGGGGAAACAGAAACGATTGGTAATATGTTTCCCCGTCTTTTAATCTGTGTTCCCCAAACAATTGTCCGGGTTCAGAGAGGATCCCGATTTGAAATGTCGCCAAAGGCCTTTTGTTTCTGGCAGCAAATTGTTTGACCATTGTGGATTTACCACATCCCTGTTTACCGGCGACTAGTACATTTACTGGATGCCGCTTTGAAAGTAAATCAATTCGATTGAGGGTGTTAATTATATCTTCCGGTAAAAAAAAATTCTCCTCAGGAGTAGGAATTGCATTGTTTAGGTCGAATTCTGACATTTTTATTCTTTCATGAATTTAGTGGATTATAAAAAAAAATCTCGTTGTCTTTTTTTGATAAAATTATCGAGCTCAGGAATATTCCATCTCAGATTCATCTTGCGCAATTTTCGGATTATTTCTCTGGCTTCTTCCAGGCGCTCCGGGCCATCTGATCTGGAAATCGATTCAAGGCGCATCGTTAGCTCTCTAATCTCTTCTTGTTCTTTTTCCAATCCCTCTGATCTTGAAAAAAGGCATTTATTCCCGCACCTCGGGCACTCGCGGAGATCCGCTTCCCCGCAGGCAGGTCACCCGGCTTTGCAGAGATATTTAAAGTCTGTATACTCTGACCTAAAACCACATTTAGTGCATGTCAAATCCATTTCGCAGGCTCCTTATTTTCATGATGCAATCGTAATCTCTCATGATTAGCAGCAATCACCCCCGGGCATAAAATGAAGTCTGCCTTTTCTTCCGGCTTTGGAGGTGTTTTCATGGTAAGTCACGGGAAGCTTAGATGCTTTTACAGCGCGCCACACATCGTTTTTGTTATTTTTTCTTTTCCATTTGACGTTGAGTTCTTCGATATTGAGGATCAGCACACTCAGTAGCGTCGGTGTCGATAAATGCCATTTTTTCGAAATATTTACACTTGGAAGCATCCATATTGAAGATGGTGAGCAAAGCAGCTTCTCCTTCCAGGATATATACCGGCGGGTCTTGTTTTATGTCACTGCCAGTTTTTAAAACTTTGCAGTAACCTCTTCCATCAGAACCATAGGCATTTTCAGAAAATTTTTTGCATATGCCGCAGGCAATGTCCGGAACAACCTCGCGTCCTTCCACACCTCTTTTTTGCGATACCATATTAGTCATAGAATCACGCATCTGTGCCCACTCGCCGCGCCGTGATTTTCGTCTTGACATCACAAATCTCCTTTCTTTGTTATTTTGGATTAATTTAATATGTTGATTTGAAAGGAGCCCTCATCCATAAACCCTCTGAAGGGTCGGAGGGCTCCTAATCAATCAATATGTTAATCATGTTAATCGTATGATTAATCTTCTGCCAATCCTTCGATCCCGGCGGATTTCCCCCATGCGGAATCCCCAGGCCTTATGAATTTCACGGCCTCCTGTTTCAATTGATCCACTCCAAGCGTTTCCTGGCATTTGGGGCACTGATACATCCCAAGCGACGCATCAATCCGGGGATTATAGAGGTACCGGAATTCGCCTATGGGTGCTTCAAAACCACAGCCGATACATTTCATCTTTTGCTCCCTTCACAAAAAATATGTCAATTATGGCATTGTCCCGGAATTCGGGATATTCCCAACTAAAACAATTTATGGTACGATTCTGGATACCATTTTTTTCTATAGGCCATGGACCGTTCTTTGTATGATATTGTCTTGTGTTTTTCGGCTGATATCAACAAAGTGTGCACTGTAACCAGCAACCCTAACAATCAGTTCCTGATATTTTTCAGGATCCTTCTGAGCAGACCGCAGGGTAGTGTCGTCAACCATGTTGAACTGCACGTGATCCATGCCCAGATCCGCCCAGGTTTTCATATATGCTTTCCATAGCTTGTAGCCCTTTTCTCCGGCTAGCTGGGTTGGTGAAAGGCGCTGGTTCAACAGAAAGGCCCGCCCGTCCTTAACATGGTCGAACTTACTGCACGACTTGAGCACTGCGGTGGGACCCTTTTTATCCAGGCCCGGCCCTGGAGAGATGCCACCGTCATATAGCGCATCCCCCAGTCGCCTGCCGTTGGGCAAGGCTCCGACGGTGTTGGCATAATGTATATTCCCGCTGACGTTTTCGGGCAGCGCCGGCCAGTTGTTGCCGCTGGGACACTTGATCTCGTGGGAATGCCTAGCCACCTCCCTTAGGCACCTGACCATGATCTCATCCACGTAATCATCGTCATTACCCCACTTGGGCGCGTTCCTGACAAAATCCAGCCGCATCTCCTCGTACCCTTCCCAGTCGGCCTCAAGGGCGGTGATCAGCTCGTCCATGGTGTACTTCTTTTCGTCAAACACCAGCTTCTTTACAGCAGCAAGGCTGTCCGCGTTTTCCACCCAGGTAAAAAATGTCACCCATGCGTTGCCCCTTTCCCCCTCAGGGCTGACCGCGTCAAGGCCACTCTCAACCGCTCGTTCCGAAATGGCGGACAGAAACGGCCTGCCGAAAAATTCAGGATCCTTGTACCTGCCCAGGTTGACCGTCCGGACAAGGATATTCATCAGCCATTCCATCTGTTTCACCCACGCCTGGAACAGCTCCTCAAAGTCCTTGAATTTTCTGGGGTCTCCGGTGTGAGGCCCCATCTGCATCTG
The DNA here is from genome assembly GCA_964451355.1 of uncultured Desulfobacteraceae bacterium. Classification (GTDB taxonomy): domain Bacteria; phylum Desulfobacterota; class Desulfobacteria; order Desulfobacterales; family Desulfosalsimonadaceae; genus CAYVIE01. Next base: position 11,074 of record CAYVIE010000011.1, on the reverse strand, counting down.
GACTATCCGGTCAAACCCGTCTGACAGGGCGTATTCTATAATCTTGGCGGTGTTGGCGGTCGCCGAAGCCATACGCATGGGCTGGAAGCCGTGCTTGGTGGTGGGACATGGAGACATACAGGCCTGGTGAACCCATGTCCTTGCCTCCTCAAGCGGGTGCCCGTACCAGTACACGGTGTTTTCAACACAGATCGGGTCGTTGCGCATGGAAGGGTAGCCGAGGCCGTGGCGGATACACTCGAAGCATTCTTTCATAACTTCATCCTTAACCTTTGGATGCCACCTGAAGCCGAATGTGGGATTTGACACCCGCACCAGCCGGGCTGCCTGCAGAAAAGCCACGGTCAGATCATTACAGGCATCAGAACCATCTTTGTTCACACCGCCTAAAGTCCATACCCATGTGCCTGTGATGCCCTGAAGCCCTTCCCGGGCCCAACGGGGAGCAAAGACCCCAAGCTCGTAAGCGCGGATCATGAACTCCCCAACCAGATCAAGCGCCTCTTCTTTTGTGAGCCGCTTGTCGATATTCACATCCTTGTCATAATACGGCCCATGGTAATAATCAGGTCGTGATGGCCAGGCACCTTCCGCGGCTTCGGTCCTGGCGATGGTCTGGACAAAATGATCCAGCTGAAAAGATTCCTGCAGGTTTCTCGGGGGCTTTGCTGGCACACGCTCACAGGTCTCTGAAATACGCATCAATTCTTCCTTGCGTTTCGGATCGGATTCGAAGTTTTCGGCAATAATCCGGGCAAGGCGTGCATAACGTTTGGCAAGGTTTATAGAGGCCTCAAGGATGATTTGCATGGCCTCCCAGTTGAGAATCTTGTCGTAAAGGGGAAGGATTTCAGGGCCGGGATTGCCGGATGTCTTTTCCTCGGCCGCTTCAATCTGTTTGTCGATTTCTTCAATAATATCTTCAAATCCCCGCTTGCCGGTCAGGATATATTCATAATCCTTGCCGGAATAACCATAGGCTGATGAGGGTGTTCCCCAGCCTATGACCCCGCTCATGAACTTCACGATGTCTTCCGGGTCAAGAACACGGCCCAGCTTATCGATAGCTGTCTGTCCTCCCCAGTAATCATTGAGTTCTGCAATTATTTTAAGGGATTCTTCCTCTGGTTCCGGAATTACCCCTTGCTCGTTATATACTTCCTCGTTCACAATGCTTGCACCTTCAACAAACCACTCCAATGTGTTCGGTAAGGATCCTGCATACCCCACAATCTGTGCATGGTCGGTGATAAAGATAGTTTTGTTTTCTAGGACATTTGCAAGGGCCTTGGCTTTTCTCAGCATCTGGGGATCCTTATCGTTCTCCTTCCACGCCTCGGTAAAAAGAACCGGGCGTTCTAGATTGATCTTGATCCCGGGATTGTAGGCACCGCCAATGGCTCCCTTTTTCCATACAGCCTTTCTCAAGTAATCCAAACGCTTGGAGCGAGCTTTTTCCGCAAGCCACCACCACTCCTGGTTGTTTTCATGTTCCTTGATTTCCTTTTGAGACACTTTTGCCGTAGCCATTTTATATCTTCCCTAGTTATGTTATAATTTTATTATTTCTTATTAAACTGCTCACATTTTGATGCATCATTATCGGCATCGACAGGTTTTGCCTTGTAATACGCCTGCCTCGGATCAACCACCCTCTGGACACAATCACCTCGTGATGAATCATCTTCGAGCGGGAAAAAATTCGCGCATTCGCTACATGTTGCCATTTAATTTCACCCCCTTTCATTTTTGTGTTAAATAATCGTCATCAGTTTTCACCTTCAAATCCTGACCCACCGATTGTAACATTGCTGGCTACAGGCCGATACAGGTCGATCAGGTATTCAATATCAGCGGGATCAAGTGCCTGTACTCCTTCCATTTCCCATTTCCTTCCCAGCCATCCATACTTATCCTCACACCAATTATGATAAGGAAGGAGATCTATCCGATTTAACGGTCGTGATAATACGGAAAGGAATGATGTAACTTTTTTATGATAATCGGAAGAATCGCTGACGCCAGGGATCACAAGAATCCGTAACCAAACTTTAAATTCATTCTCAATAAGCCTGATTAAATTCTTCAGAATCAAATCATTTGAAACTCCTGTAAGCTGTTTATGGATTTCCGAATCAATATGCTTCAGATCGTAAAGAATAATATCCGATTTGCTGGATAATAATTTCAAGGATTCCCATTGGCAGAAACCGGAGGTATCGAGGCAGACATGGATTCCTTTTTTTTGGGCAGCAGTTAATAATTTATCGGAAAAAACAGTATGGACAGTCGGGTCTCCGCCACTTAACGTCATTCCACCGCCGGAATTTTTATAAAACGGTTCGTCGCGTTCCACTTCGTCGAGGATTTCATCTATTGTCATTGCTTTACCAACAATCTCCAGCGCGCCGTAACTGCATGCTTCAACGCATTTCATGCATTTGTTGCAACGGTCGGTAATTATTTTATAATAGGAACTCCCTTCAGCATTCGCTTCTTCAGGAGAAATGGGAGGATTTATAGCTTCCTTGGGACAGGCATCAAGACACGCGCCGCATTGTACACACAGCCTTTTTTTCCAGTATATCTCCTTGGCGAAGGACTGAGTCTCAGGATTATGGCACCACCGGCATTTAAGATGGCAACCTTTAAGAAAAACATTGGTCCTGAATCCCGGCCCGTCATTTACGGAAAAGCGCTGTATCTGGGTAATTAATATTTCATCGTTCATATTTTTCTCTCCATCGAAAACATATGTGTCACTGGGAAAATCACCTGTAAAACTGTAATAACTTCAATGAACCATGTTTTTTCGTCTCAATGAGACTTTCAAATTTCGTGCCACAGTGACAAACGTTGGAAGGGGGAGTTAGACTCGATTCAGAAATCACGTCATTCATAGGGGATTGCTTCCTTCGCGATAGTCAAATAATTATAAAATAATTATAAAGGTGAAAAAACCATCAAGTCAGAACCGAAGATATCGGACACGCTGTCATCTTTTTGACATTATGTCCGAAATAATTGGGAGTAGGTACCGGCAAAAAAGACCTTAGGCTTATTGGTTTGATTTATCGTATAATGTATAATTTGGTTGCTGTTGCAGCTGTCGTATAAGCTTTTTCTATCTTTTTCTGGTGAGAGACGTCGCATTATGTGTAAACAGATATGACATGAATAAATGCCGTAGAGTCAGGTCTGGACAAATTTCAGTTACAGAACCTGTAGCCATCTATGTTGTGCTTCAGTTGAAATGAGACTTTCCATATGTTACATTTACGAAAAAGGTGGAAAGTCGCGCCCCTCTCGCCGTCGTCTGCTTATAGCAGCAGCATGAGTAAAAGGATTCTGTCAAGGCCGAGCGAAGCGAGCCGAAGGGAAGCCTTGACAGAATCCTTGCTCATGTTACCCCCCTGAAAAGGGTAAGGCGATCAAAAATGATGAAAAGAAATATTTTGAGTGGAAAAATGCAAAACATGAAAAGCTGTTTGTGCAAAATCAAAAAGTCTCATTTTAGTTGAATCAACACACTCAGGCCTTTATTTAAAAGCGCATTTGTCCTAAAGTGAGTAGTAGAACAATAACAATAAAACAATAAAACGTTGATGGCCTTCACATTAAATCATATTAAAATAGAGTATTATAATGGAATGTTCCCGTGCCGTTTACCAAATTTACTTTTTCTTTTATCCGGCATTGCTTCTATGGCACGAATTAAATAGCTTCTTGTCTCGGATGGTTTGATGACATCCTGAACATTGATGTTGGATGAAACATCATATATGGGATTTGCATAAGTTTCCCTATATTCCTTGACCTTCTGCTCCAGAAATTCCTGTGTAACACCGGGCATTCTGGCATATAGCAACATAATTGACTGCTCAGCGCCGAGGATTCCGGTTTCCACGATCGGCCAATAGAGCACCATATCATTGCCTAGTCCTGGCAGAATCCCCATGCCTAGATTTCCACCGCCATAAGCTTTTCTTAAAAGCAATGAAATTCGTGGCACCGTTGCTTCGCAGAGCGCATACAAAACCTTGGCCCCCCGCCTGATAATGCCCGAATGTTCCTGATCGGAGCCAGGCATATATGCAGGTGTATCAACCAAAAAAATTAATGGAATATTAAAGCAGTCACAGAATCTAATAAATCTCGCCTGTTTATCGGAACTTTCGGCGGTTAATGCTCCGGCTTTAACCATTGGCTGATTTGCTACAATTCCTATTGTTTTTCCATTCAGGCGGGCGAAACCGACTATCATTTCCCGGGCGAAATCCTTCTTTACTTCATAAAAATCGCCGTTGTCGACAATTATTGAAATCACCCTATGCATATCGTATGGTTTGTTCGGCGAGCATGGTACGATATCGTTTAATTCAATACATGACCTCTCCGGATCATCTGTGGGTTGATAAGCTGGCGGTTCTTCTTCGCAATTCAGTGGCAAAAAGCTCAGCAATCTTCGTATGCCAAGAAGACAATCTTTTTCATCCGTACTGATAAAATCACAGCAACCGCTTACGTGAGAATGAATAGCAGAACCTCCTAGATCATCTTTTGTTATATCTTCTCCAGTAACCATTTTAACCACTTGGGGACCGGTGATAAACATATGACTCTGTTTATCAACCATGTAAATAAAGTCCGTCAAAGCAGGGGAATAGACTGAAAGTCCGCTGCATGTCCCCATAATGGCAGATATTTGAGGGATCATTCCGGAAGCCAGTGTGTTCGGAAAAAAAATAGAGCCACCATGCTTTTCAGAAATATTAGAGAAAAGAGAGCGTTTCCCCATGGATAGTATTTCCATGTCCCGTGAATCCGGGAGCCTCGCCCCCGGTGAATCATGAAGCCCGATAAAAGGTACTTTGCATTCCAACGCCCGCTCCACGGTGCGATACATTTTATACCCATGCTCCACGCCGACTGAACCGCCCTTTACAGTAGGATCCTGAGAATAAACATATACCGGTCTCCCATCTATGGTTCCGCGCCCACAGATAAGGCCGTCACCAGGCATATTTCGGGCATGTCCTGTGAGCATATTCATTTCGAACAGGCTGTTTTCATCCAGGAGTATCTCAACTCGCTCCCTGGCCGTAAGTTTTCCAATGGCGCGCTGCCTTGCGATCCTTTTTTCTCCACCACCCTGGCGAACTTTTTGTCGGACCTCATCAAGCTCTGTTAAACGTTTTTTTAACAAAGTCTCCATTCCTGAATTCTCCTGATTCTTATCTTGGTTATATTGATTGTAGTCATATTTTCGAAAAAAATTACGCCTTGTTCTTTCTGGCCGCCTGTTCAGCTTCCTCTAGGTCTGAATATCCCAAACCTATTACCATCTGATTATAGATTTCTTCTGTCATGTTTTCACCTTTGCTTCGCTTGATCATGATATCTCTGAAAAGACGGGTCAGTGTCATCAAGGAATATGTTTCAAGTTCGCACCGAAGGTACCTTTTAAATGAGACCTCTTCACGCTGTCTTTCATTGTCCGTCAGGGGACGTCCGCGTGACATCAATGCTGGATATTTCGAGAACATTTCTCTTTGCCATTCCGCCTGGACAGTTACCATTTCATAAATCATGTTATTGGTCTGAGGATTTTCATGAAGCGGAGGGATTAGATTCTCCATGCGGGCATACTTTAAAGTCATCAGATTCAGTCCTTCGTCCACGGCTTTTTTCAAGTCAGACAGATAACTCTGCAATGTTTCTTCGGACCAGGATGAAAACTGGGCAGAACGCATAATACGGAATCCTTCTGGATTATCCCGGCAAGAAACAGGATGGCGTGACTTGACAGAGACAAACATGTCTATCTCGATTTCGAGTATTTGATCGATTAATGCTTCTTTTTTCATGATTATTCCTTTTCATTTGATCCATTCATTTATTACAGTACCATGCATAGGTCCTCTGCATTCCTTCCATGAATGAAGTGTATTTAAAACCGAGCGCCTGTTGAACAAGCTCTCCGCTGTAAATCAAGTGGCTGTTTAACGGGAAAGGTAAAGGGAGTCGTAATTTGTCGATTTCAGTAGCACTCATGTACCGTTTCGGTACCGACAGGCCGGAGATGGATTCAATTACTTCATACATACGGCCATAGGAAATCAGTTCCGGTGCAGCCAGATTATATGTTTTGTTATAGGTTTCTGGGTTTCCCACAGATGAGAATATAATTCGTGCGGCATCCATGACAAAGATAAACTGGAAAAGGGGCAGGTCGTTTTCAGGTATAACACCTACTTGTCTTTTATGGATCAAATCGAAAAAATAGCTCTCCCGGGGGGCGTAATTGTATCTGCCATAGATGATACTTGGGCGGAGAATTGTAAAGGGGATATTCCTGCGGGCAGCCTGCGTTGCCAGAGATCTTTCAGCCAGTAATTTTTGGTATCCATAGCCTGCAGCAGGCCCGAGTTCCGGCTGCGGCCCCGTGAGGGTGAGAGCTTCTTCTTTGATTGGGAGTTTTTTTGTAGGCGCATATACGGAAACTGTGCTGATAAAAATATATTGTTCAATCATCCCGTCAGGTATTACCGAAAAGAGATTGTTTATATCTTGTGGAGTGTAGCCGCAAAAATCGATTACCGCATGCCAGGTTTGTTCCGGAAGTAGTGCCTTCAAGGTGGAGATATCATTTCGATCGCACTTGAGTTCTACAACTCCCTTCATGTCCAGCGGACAGTTACCCCTGTTGAGTACATAGGTCCTGCAATCATTATTCTGTGCCAGGTTTTCCACAAAAACCCGGCCGAGAAAATAGCCTCCACCAATAATTAACAGATTTTTCATACTTGCCTGTATCCCCGTTATCCGATCCAGACGTTTCGCTTACGCAAAGCATTGTCTGCGATCCTGCTTTGTATTGCTGGACCATGATCAGCCATGAACGTACTGTCGATGTCGGTGAGTCCCTCTTTTCTCAATTCGTTAATAACTGTTATGCACATTTCTTCGACCCGACTGATTTTTTTTTCAAAATTGATTTCGGATATCAGCGCTGTAATTTTGTTGTGAGTCCATTCGCCCAGAACCGGAAGATTTTTTACTGCCCGGTGTGTCCACTTATAAAATGGCGCATATTTTCTGTTTAAAAGAAATATAAGCGACATGAAATCCGCGCCAAATTTGGTTTCTGCGTATTGTGCACAAAAAAATTCACCCCGCTTAATACATCTGGTCAAATTGTATTGCCCGGATTGACCTATACTCATGCAACGCGATGCGATCTTCTTAAGCCTGACGTCTTCAGGGTAAAAGTTTAAAAGAGTTTTACGCCAGCGGGAAAATTCCTTGAGCGGGTCATAAAAGACCTTGCCGTTAGTGCATGCAGCCAAACTATTTTCAGGAATTACAAGCCATTCAGAAAGGTGGGTCGGCAAATGATCGTATCCTATAAATTGTTGATAAAATTGTTTGATTTCAAAGACTCCGATCCGGCCGAAGCCCCATTGACTGTTTTTCCTTGGCCCAAAACCCTCAAAGGTTCGCGGTAACCGGTTTAAGGTGAATTTTAATTCGTCGCCCATCTTTTGGTAATCCTCGGCGGTCAACCACAAACAGAACCCGGGTCCCCAGTCATGATCACGTGAGAGGTCATCGTCAAATCCGAAGCATTCGGAGCCGTCTCCAACAAGGCCAGCTGCCATGCGATCAATATCACCGGCAAACTCTTTGCAGAGCATTGGAAATCCAACTTCATTGAAATATTTTTCAGATAATTCGAGGCCTTTCATTGTTTCCAATCAACTTTTAACTTGTAAGAATCTCTATGTTTTTTTTAACCAACTGGGCTTTTTGGATAAGATGGAGTTCCTTGTAAATGGAAAAAGCCTTGGAATACCATTTAAGCGCTGATGGATAATCATGTTTCTGGGTACAAATATATCCGATATTACTGCATTGATCGGCCATCCCGGCCTTGTAGCTCACCGATTCAAAGAGCGATAACGCTCTTTCATAACTTTTTTGAGCGGCATCCCACATTCCCTTGTCCCGGCATACTGATCCTACGTTGCCGAACTGTTGCCCCGCTCCAATAATATCATCGAGTTTTAGATATATTTCCGCCGCATAGCTGAAGGAGCTTTGCGCACTGTCAAGGTCATCGGCTCTGATCTGTGTATGACCGAGATTGTTAAGAAGTATTGCTTTTATTCTCAGGTCGTTAGTTGAATTTCTTTTTGAGAGCAGAGCTATGGCCTCCAAGTAGCACAGCCTTGCTTTATTGTGATCACTTCGCTCCAAATAGTTTCCGGCTAAGCGATTTAATTTGATAATCGTGTCAAGCAAAGGTGCCATTTTCTAACAGCCTTTAAAGCGAGGTTTCCGTTTTTCAATAAACGCTGTTTGACCTTCCTTGAGGTCTTCACTGTTAAAACCTTCTTCAATGATCGCCTCCGCTTCCTTCAGATCGGATTCCCTGAACTCAATAGCCCGCGACAGCATACTCAATATCCGCTTGCTTCCTTTGAGGGATAAGGGAGCGTTTCCGGCAATCTCATTCGCAAGCATATAGGTAGTAGAGGAAAGTTCGGCTCGAGGCACCATATACTCTACAATCCCCATTTCCTTGATTTCCCGTCCCCTGTATTTGCGTGCTGTGAAAAAAAGCTCTTTGGTTCGAGCCATGCCTATTATTTCAACGAATTGTTTGAATCCTTCCGGATGATAAATAAGCCCCAGTTTTGCCGGCGGCATGCTGACACTGATATCATCAGCAGCAACGCGGAGATCGCAGCACAGGGCAAGATTGAGGCCGGCCCCCAGTGCATAACCGTTCATCATGGCGATCGTCGGGTAGGGATAGTTTTTAACGCTGGATAACGCCAGTTTAAGTGGGTTTTCCTTTTTCATGATTTCCGCCATTTCGGGCGTGAGATTGGTTGGAATCGATAGAATATCATATCCGGAAGAGAAAGCCCTGTCTCCAGTTCCGGTGAAGACAACGGTGCGGATAGAATCATCTTCTGCCCACTCTTTTAACAGCAGGTGAAGATTAATGAGGAGTTCCGGTGAGAAAGAATTTTTACTTTCAGGTCGGTTGAAAATTATGGTCCCCACGTTCCCTTGTATCTCTTTTATCAGTAATTCTTTCTCCATCTCTTCTGCCCCTAATTTCTATAGAAGTTGTATGATAGTTTAAGTATTTACTCTGAACTTCAATCCGCCGGTATGAAATATTTTTACTTTATCTGGTTACCAATCTCCATTCACTTCAATGATATGAACAGTATAGTTCAGGTCAATCCCAGCGTAAGGATGGTTCCGATCAAGATAAATCCAGTCCCCTATATATCCTTGCACAGTAAACAACTCACTTTCAAAGATGGTTTTGTATCTTCTGATTCTGCTGCCGACCTTTATTTCAATATCCGAAGGCAGCTCATCTCTTTTAACTCTTATGATTAATTCTTTTTTTCGTTTTCCGTAGCCCTCCTCTGTGGGGACATTGATTGTTTTTCTCTGTCCGGGGCTAAGCCCTATAATTTGTCTTTCCAATCCTATGGGGAATTCCCCACGCCCAATTTGAAATTTTATGGGAGTATTGGCATAAGTATCATCCAGAATATTTCCTGAAGTATCTTCAATTGTGTAATACATGGTTACGATTGAGTTTTCAGTGATATTCATTCCGAACATAATACATTTAGTAATTATTAATAATTAATTTATGGCGGCCATCAGCAATTGCTGTTTTTTAACCTCTTTCTCGACTTTGATTATTTACATGGAATAGTAGCAATATCCATGCCAGATAAACAGGATCAATCAACAATTAAAGGTTGGAGGAAGAATTTTGAAGGTGGTGTTTTATGTAGGCAGGCTTGCATTTATGATGAGCATGTTAATGATAAAATATTGGTATTCTTGAAATTGATAAAAACGATATTTGCTGATTTGTATACAACGATCCCCAGGCAATAGGCGGTGGTACCACCTGGCACCTCGCTTGTGGGAAAATAAATGTGTAAATTCGGGTTGTTGGCGTTACTTTTCAGAGGTCATTGTGTGTCAACTGCTTTTAAAAAAATATTTCGAATAAACAGCATGGCAGAGTTAAGATAGTAACATAAAAATCGGACAAAATGTCTGAATAATTATTGATGGATTTGTAAAACTCCGTCAATCGGCCGAAGGTGATTAAGTACCGGCCGGGAGGAAAGGTGGAACCATTGTTTATACTTGAGGCAATAGAGATAGCTCTCGAAGGACAAACGATTTCATATCACATGTTTATTTGACATATATGAACCAATCATCCTCCGTGACTGGCGATAATCTCAGGTGACCGACTTGCATGCTCATTAACCGCACTCATGTATGGCATATTATTTGCGTATATAAACCACCATATAAATTGATTGTGGATCCATGCCCGAAGGCGTGAGTCTGAATATAAACCAGATGAAATAAAGAAACGCATTACAAATGCGAATCATATCACTATGCAGAAGCCTGATATAAAAACCTCTGCTTTCCCGATCGAAGCCAATTACCAGTGGGTGATTTTCGCCATATTGAGCATAACCCATATGATAATGGCCATGTTTTTTTACTCGTGGGGTCCGCTGGCGCCCATAATCAAGGAGGAAATCCGGATAAACAACAGTGAATTCGGACTTATCGTTTCTACAATGTACTTTGCCATGGTGATTATCTCAATCCCATCCGGTTTTTTGACTGATAAATACGGCTCGAAATGGATGTTGCTACTTTCTGGCTCTCTCGTCGGCGCTGCTTTTTTTTTGTTACTTTTTTTCCCTTTTTACAGGTTTCTTTTTGTTGTTGCTGCGTTAGCTGGCGCTGGATACGGAATGATCAATCAGGTTACCGCAAAGGGGCTTATATATTGGTTTGAACCGGATAAGAGGGCGACCGTCATGGGAATAAAGCAGACAGGGGTTACCATTGGCGGGGGTTTGATCGGTATCTATATCCCATTTTTAGGAATGGTCATGGGCTGGCAAAACGCCGTACTGTTGCTTGTTTTTTTTATATTCAGCGTATTATTGTTTTCATATTTTTTTTATTCTTCTTATTCATTATTATATGTTTGTTC
>CAYVIE010000010.1:0-32545 GCA_964451355.1 uncultured Desulfobacteraceae bacterium | reverse complement strand
AGTACTTTTTTCAAATTTTTTGTATTTTTTTAAATATTTCGCTGAATAGTTACATATAATTTAGAATTGGGACTGGTTTCACTTCACCGACGTCGGTGAAGTGAACACGCATGGGGAAAAAACAGATGCGCAAATTAAACCTGCTTGGATGATAAACCTGCATGAATGATAGACTTGTTTGGATGCCTGGACACACTCTGTGTGTTTACACCATCGCACCGGCAAAACCAACTTCCTGCAAACGGGCGGGGATAAACCCCGCCCCTACGAAAAAACACGGGGATTGAAGCGATCATGAAATGAAACAAAGAGCTATACCGCCCATAAGAAAAAATACGCTATACAGGATTGGGACGGGGCGGATTGAGACCGGCGGATAAACCAATACCATACGGAAAAATCCCCAACAGCAACGTTTTTTCATCATGCCACTAGATATACGGCACACACAGGATAAACACGACACTCTGCCACAACTCACCCGACAAAACGTAGGGGCTCAGGTTATCCCCGCCCGCTTCGGCCTCTCAAGCAACTAATAACGATAAAATTAAACCCGTATGCACGTTGCAAGATACACAAAAAAACATGATTGATAATTGAGCTGAATTTCACTTCACCGACGTCGGTGAAGTGATTTCGGCACGTGAGTTAAACCTTGACTGGCTAATAGGAAAAAACTGCCTGTGTGACCGCCGTATTCCGCCCTTAAACCTTTGCTCCATCACATCGGCAAAACAAACTCCATGCAAACTGTGGAGGTATTTACCGTGAAAATACCTCCGGGGCCGGAGAGAAGGACAGACATCTTTTCATGTCCGGGGGTGATTGCTTCTAATCATGAAAGTTTACAAAAACATCAAACCTTGATGAGTGACGATCCGGGCAAACCAGTGCAACAAACCAAGGTACCGATGATCACCGAACAGGGTTTGACCCCCATGCGCCCAGCCCATGGCGGGCCATCCGCCAATCCATCGTTTTATTGAAATTCCCTTATTCCCGGTCTTGATCCTGATCGTGATCCCTGTTTCATTGATAATAGTGACGTTGCATGCAGCGTCTCTGCCTATATGCCCAGTAAAAACCGGGGCAATGAAACCATCTGAATCGCAATGCCATCGGCTGTTATTTCATCATCTGCATCCCAGGTGACGATGGTGCCCGCATCCAGATTGAACTGCCTGCATGCCTTTTGCAGGGCGCGAATCTCCCGCTTTTGGGTTTTGACATCGCTCATGTCATAACACACCTGGCAAACGCCGGTGACCTGGTCATTTTCATTGATGATAAAATCACATTCATATCCGTTTTTGGCAAAATAGACGTCCTTATCCCGGCGTTTGAGTTCCCAGAAAACGGCCTGTTCCATGGCTTTTCCCATATCATCGGAAAACCGGAACACCACGGCATTGAGCAGGCCGTTATCAATAACATAGACTTTCTTTTCGCCCAGTTCCCGCACAGAAACCTTGGGGCTGTATTTGGCAAGCGTGTTTACCAGAAAAACATTTTCCGCCATTTCCATAAATTCATATAATGTATTCTTTCCGGCTTTAATTCCGGCCGATTTCAGATCATTATAAATCCGGTTGATGGAAACCGGCTTGGCGGCTGATGCAAACAGCCGTTTTAAAAAAAACTTAAGGGCCGTCACATTGGTGACCCGGTACCGCTCCACCAGGTCCCGGAATATCATGACCTGGAAATATTCCTGGAGAATCTTTTGCCTCAGCCGGTCGTCTGCCTGATCCACCAGTTCCGGATATCCGCCATGCCGCAGGTAAGCATTCAATGCGCCATACACGTATGCTTTTGACTGTGAATCATACAAATCCGGAACGATTCCCTTGAAATCCAGGTACTCGGAAAAGCTCAACGGATACAGGGTATAGCTGATGCTCCGTCCGCGCAGGGCCGAGGCAATATCCGTGCTCAGCAGTTTTGCGTTTGATCCGGTCAGCACGATATTTTGAGACACTGAATCATACATGCGCCGGACAAAGCGTTCCCAGCCGTTTACATTCTGGATTTCATCAAAGAAGAAAAAAGATTGGGAAAGTTCTTTGTCCGGATAGAGTTCCCGGTATCCCTGGAGCAGAAGATCGAGTTCCTTTGCATCCAGTTCCAGGCGCTCGTCTTCAAAATTGATCATCAGCATGTCGGTCCGGTCAAGGGCCGGCATGAGTTTATCCATCAATTGATACATCAGAAATGTCTTTCCGCTCCGCCGGGCGCCGATAATGGAGATAATCTTGCCAGCATCCAGGGGTATGGAGACGGATCGGGGCCGGTAGGCAGGTAAAATTCTGGTATGTGATTCCCGGATAATGGTTTTTATAATTTCTTTCTTTTTCATAAATGCAAAATAATATAGTTTTTTCCTTTAATAAAGGAAATTTTTGCATTTTACCGTGAAAATACCTCCGGGGCCGGAGAGAAGGACAGACATCTTTTCATGTCCGGGGGTGATTGCTGCTAATCATGAAAGTTTTACGGTAAAAACATTACATCCATCATGCGGTCCCCCATGAATGCAACAGGCTGGTAACTCCAGCCAGGGAAAAATCGCCTCAGCACCAGCGCCGCAGTTTGCAGCGCTGGCCCTGGACGAATTCTTGTTATTTGACCCCTGCCATATGCAAGGATCCAGGACGCCGGGCCTGGACAGGGGCAAGGACTGCCCGGCCTGCCGTAACAAGCCAAGATCGGCCGTTCCCCTGTGCTCGCTAGGCGGAATCCCAGGTTGTTGTTCCTGTTGCCGGGCGAATTGTAGTTGCGATTCGCACAGCGGCAGTTCCTCGCATTGTTGTTCCAGCTGCCGCCGCGTTTCACCCGGTTGCTCCCGCCATTGTACGGCACCGGCTCCCAAGAGGTATCGGCGCACCCGGTGTGAAATAACGAAGGTATGCAGATACGCTCGCCGCCCTATGAGCAAACTTTTCCTCGTCTTCCCCGCCCTGGATGAAAGACAGGTATGTCTGCTCCAACTTTTTCAAACTTCTTCTCCTGTTTGCCGCCCTGACCCGGATATAGCGTGGATATATCCTCATCCCACAAAAACTCAGTCCCATCCGGCACCTGTTGATCCATGTACCCCTTTCTTTTAATCGCAGTCCCAGCCTTTGGCCAAGAAAGGATTTCATAGCTCGCAAAATTTCTTTTAAATGATCCCTGCTGTCAGAAAAAATAACGAAATCATCCATGTAGCGGATATATCCCTTGCACCCCAGCTCATCTTTCAAATAATGATCAAGGGGATCAAGATAAACGTTTGCCATGAACTGGCTTGTCATGTTCCCTATGGGAAGCCCCCTTGGCACACCGGAATCCCTGGCAATCCGCTCAAGAAGCCATAAAATGTCCTGATCCGCTATCCGCCTAGACAGTAATTTCAACAGAATATCATGATCAACATTATCAAAAAAATGCTCTATATCCGTCTTGAGGCACCAGTCCCATCTTCCTGCGAAACGAGCTGCTCTTTCTATGACCCGATGAGTTCCCTTGCCCTTACGTGTAGCATATGAATCATATATAAAAACGCGCTCGTAAACAGGTATCAAAACAGAGACAACCGCGTGATGAACAACACGGTCCCTGAAAGGAGCAACTGCAATGCGGCGCATCTTTGGATCATATATGGTGAAAAAACGCATGGGACCGGGACTAAAGTTTTTTGAAACAAGCTGATCCTGCAATCTGAAAAGCTCGTTTTCAAGGTTGTAAAAGAAGCGGCACGCCGCCCTTGTCCGCCCGCAACCTTTCATCGCAAGAAAAAAAGAACGCCTCAGGTTGTCAAACTGCACAACCTGTTCAAAAAGATGCCTGGCCTTTTTCACGGCTCTTTTTCCTCCACCCTCCTGTCATTTTACCTGCTTCATGTAACGCCCTTGCAATATGCTCATGCTGGCGCATCGAAATATATCGCCTGTCAGCCGCAATCCTCACAAGAATCCTCAGCTTTTCCATATCAAGGTTAATCCGATCCAGGATGCTCCCTCTCTCCCTTGTATATATGGCCTCTACAATAGACTCCATAATACCAAGGGAAATATCTACTATCCTGGACGCCAGGGAGAAACGCGCCTTTTTGGGAAAATTTTCAGAAACAGATATTATACAATCAAGGGTCTTGTACCAATGTACAAAAAGAGGATAATCTTCGCGGCTCATACCTATCCCCCCTTTTCCGAGGAAACACCTTTGGGCCGGGGCGAAAACCCACCATATTATATAATAAAACAATTGCTGCTGATCAAAAAACTCAGGACTTCACCCCTGTTTCAATATCAGCATCACCTGTTTATTTTCCCTCCTCCCTTGGCTCCTGCTCGTTATACTCAGTCTTGTTAGGCTTATAAAATGCATGAATAATATGCAGTATCTCCCTGCCATACCTTTCAAGCTTCTTCTTGCCAAACCCCCTTATCATGCCCAGCCCCTGGATGGTTTCCGGTTTTTTTTGAGTTATCTCCAATAATTGACGATTAGTGGCTATTATAAATACCGGCACCCCTTCCACGCGGGCCCTTTCCGACCGCCAATTCCTCAACCTCTCAAAAAGCAACCGCTGAGCTTCATCAAGCTTCCTGCCCTCAGGCACGGCATTTTCTCCCGGAATGAATACTGTATCGTATTCCACAAAGAACGACCAGTAAGGCTTACCATGATTTATAAAAAAAAACGGGATAATCCTTTTGGCTCTTTTATTGGAAAGAAAATCCCTTAAAACCGAATCATCAAATGACTCCGTGCCAGCATCAAACGGGATTGTAAGTATTTTTACAGGCATTGTTTACATTCCAAAAATTATCAGTAAACACCAGCTTCATAAACTTTCATGGTTAAAAACAGCCACCCTCCGGCATGGAAACAAGGCTTCTTTGTACGCCGTCCCCTATCCACCGGCTCCGGTTGCAATCTCATCACCAACCAACACCCCCAAAGACCGTCTTTGCAGCGGCCAGGGGGGATCTTCGCCCCCCTGGACCCCCCAACCAGCCACTTTGGGCCGTATGCTCTTTTCGGTATGCGGCCGGTTGCGGCCAGCGGCTCGCTTACGCTCGCATACGCCCGGCCTTGACCGGCCGCATACCTTGCAGCGTGCCTGTCGCCGCAGGATTAAAGGCTCTTGCTACACCCTGCAAACGGGCGGGGATAAACCCCGCCCCTACGAAAAACAAGGGGGGTGGTGAGGAACGCAATTTGGATGACACAAATTCCCGCCCGCAAGAAAAAAACATGGGAATTGGGACAGGCTTGAAATGAACGGGATGCGATGAAGCCATGCGGAAAAACATGAGGATCACAGGCATGGAACAGGGAGGGATTGGGAATGGAGGATAAACATAATCCACAAGGAAAAAATCACAACAATAACATTTTTTTCATCATGCCACGGGATTACGGATCACATGGGGAAAACATGATACATCGCCACAACACACCCCGACAAAACGTAGGGGCGGGGTTTACCCCCGCCCGCTATGGCCTCTCAAGCCGCCAATAACGATGAAATTGATCCCGTATGCATTTTGCAACATACACCAAAAAAACATAATTAGGCTGAATTTAACTTCACCGACGTCGGTGAAGTTAAATCTGCATGGTGGCTAAAAATGTATGGCCAATAAACCTGCTTGGATGAATGCTGCATTCTATATTTATCTTATCGCACCGGCAAAACAAACTTCCTGCAAACGGGCGGGGATAAACCCCGCCCCTACGAAAAACACGTTATCCATGACCGGGGAGGATGGGATATACCCAGCCCCTACGAAATAAAATGAGGATTGAGATGATCATGAAATGGCTGGCGGCATATTCCCCCGGACATGGAAACATGACCGTTTTTCATACCGGCTCCGGGGTGTTTGCACGGTTAAATCATACAAGAAACGCGCTGAGAGAAAGAAGGTTATGCCCCTATGGGCCGTGTACCACAACAAGGTCAGAGACCGGGACAAGGCGCGCCCTGGAGCGGATCTCGCCCATCATTTCCGAGAGGACCTTCCAGGTGGCCTCGTGGGGATGGCCGATACCTATGGCATAGCCCTTTTGCCGCCCTTTTTCCAGCAGATCCTCCACCTGCCGCCTGATGGCTTCAGGTGTCGGGTCATGATCGAGGAAAACGTCGCGCTGGGCGAACGGCACCCTGAAAAGACGGGCGGAAGACAGGGCCGTGGTGTAGGGCGTTGTTCTGCTGTCCACAAAAAAGAGACCGTATTTCTTGATTATGGACATCACCTGGTTCATCTGGTCGGAATCAGCCGTAACCCTGGAGCCCATGTGATTGTTCACTCCCTCTATGTAGGGGACAGCCTTTATGGCCTTTTTCACGGCGGCTATGCGTTCATCAGGGGTCATGGAAGAAAGGATAGCGCCGGGGCCGGGATCGATATCCGGGTATTCCATGGGTTCCATGGGCAGGTGAAGCATGACCGTGTGTCCCTTTCTCCTTGCCTCTGCAGCCAGTGCCCGGCCGTGGGGACTGTAAGGAAGAATCGATATGGTTATGGCGCTGTCTAAGTCGATGAACTTTTCGGCAAGCCTTGTATCATAGCCTATGTCGTCTATGATGATGGCTATCCTCGGGCCGTTTCCGGGCGCAGGCGGTGGCCCCGGGACCTGCTCCGGCACCGGATGCGGAGCAACAGGGTATATTTCGAATTTCGGCGGTGTGAAAGGCTTCACAGCCAGGGGACGGACAACCTTCGGGCTCTTTACCGGGATTTCCGGCTGTGCCTCCTGGTTCCAGCCATGATGCCGCGCATACAAATACAGATACCCGGATATAACGAGTGCGGCCAGGATGATGATAGCGATAAACGCACCGAGGCGCCCCCTGCCTTGGGAAGGAGGTGCGGTTTTCTTTGCAGAAGAGCGCCTGGTGCCGCTTTTGCCGGCAGCAGCCCCGGGCCGCCGCGATGTTTCAAGACTGTTTTTTTTTCTTTTGGGCTGCTGCTGCCTGTTTTTCGTTTTTGAAGACTTCTCTTTTTTTTCGGCCATGTTATGGTGCTGCCTGAGAGTGTATGTGAGGAATCAGGATCAATCCCCTGAAGCCCGTTTGTAAGCCTGGAATATCTCGTATCCCTTGAGTATCTCGTATGCCCTGTTCACCTGGGAATCCTTCAGAAGCTCGGCCGGGTCTCCACCTGAATCCTTGTACAATACATCCTTCAGGCGCATAAGCTTCTCAATCTCCGAAGCGGCTTTTTCCTGGTCATTCTTCTTTTCCAGGTCATTTCCGATATCCTGTCCGCCGGATGTATCTCCTTTATCATCCTTTCTCTCCTCCCGGGCGCCCGGCAGATGGTTGCGCAGATCTTCTTCCTTTATACGCCGGAGCAGCGGATTCTGCTCCTCTGCCTCATCTATATAATGGTGCTGCACTACAAGGTCGGGATGGACGCCATCGGCCTGTATGGATCTTCCACTGGGTGTATAATAAAGCGCCACCGTGTACTTGAGCCCGTATCCATCCCTGAGCGGCTTTACGGTCTGCACCGACCCCTTGCCGAATGTGTCGGTGCCGATTAAAAGCGCCCGGTGGTTGTCCTGCAAGGCTCCGGCCACGATCTCAGACGCGCTTGCACTGCCTGCGTTGACCAGGAGGACGACAGGATAATCGTGCCGCTCGTCCGGCGGATTGGGATGCGCGGTGTAGACCTCCTCGTCCTTGGGATCCCTTCCGCGTATGGTCACTATCCTGCCGGAATCGAGAAAAATATCAGCAACAGCCACCGCCTGGTCCAGCAGGCCGCCCGGATTGTCCCTCAAATCAAGGATCAAGCCCTTTAATGGCACATCGCCTGATTCCATTTCCTTTAACGCATTTTTCACCTCGGCCTCAGTGGTTGCGCGGAAATTGGTGATCCAGAGGTAACCGAATCCAGGCTTGACAACAGCATACTTGACGCTGTCCATGGGGATTATGGCCCTTACAAGATCGAACTCCAGGGGCTTTTTCACGCCTTGCCTCACAATGGTGATATGCACCGTGGTCCCGGGTTCGCCGCGCATCCTCTTGACGGCTTCCTCCAGCATCATGTCCCGGGTCGGCTCGCCGTCAACCTTGATAATGACATCCTTTGCCCTCACTCCGGCGCGGTACGCCGGGGTGTCGGGAATCGGCGAAATCACCGTGAGAAGGCCGTCCCTCTTGGTTATCACTATGCCTATACCCCCGAACTGACCCTTTGTATCCTCCTGGAGGCTCTTGAAGGCTTCGGGCTTCATGAAGGCCGAATGGGGATCCAGGCTGGTCACCATCCCCTCTATGGCGCTATCCACAAGCTTGGCCGGATCGACCGGCTCCACGTAATTATTCTCGAGCTCATAGAGCACATCGGTAAAAAGCTTCAAATGATCATATGCCTCGTCTTTTGCGCACAGCTCGCCGAACATGCCGCCCGAGGCCAGCAAGACGATCATCACCAGGCCAGCGGCTGCCAATCCTTTGGTCCATCTGCTCCATAGTCTTTTCATGGAAAACTCCTGAATGCTCTGTTCATGGTTATGGTATTTGTATCATGCTCCTGGCCAAGCAGGCGCAAGCAACCCGGTTTCCCGGCCGCTATTGGAAATTGGCGGGAAAAAGGCCCCGCCCCTCGCACAAGCCAAGATGTACATGGAGGCTTAGATGTCAAACCTCATCCCTTTACCAGCCAGGAGGCCGGATCCACTGGTTTCCCGGAAAATCTTATCTCGAAGTAGAGATGCGGCCCCACAAGGGAGGCGGTGTCGCCCACCGTGGCGATCACCTGGCCGGTCTCAACTGATTCGCCCTTGCGCACGAACATATCCTCGAGATGCGCGTATACTGTACAATACCCTCCGGCGTGGGAGAGTATGACCACACGCCCGTAACCCTGCAGCCAGTCGGCATAAATGGCCTTTCCGGAAAAAACAGCCCTGACCGGGGTTCCCCTCTGTGCCCTTATCCTGATGCCGTTCTGGAAACGGACAGCACCTGTAACCGGGTCTTTCATTCTGCCGAAACGCTCGATGAGCTTGCCCTTTACAGGAGGCTTGAGCAGCCCCCGGAAGGCAGCAAAGGAACGCCTGCCTCCCCGGCCCGAAGCGGCGGAAAGGCTCCCTATGGTCTTGTCAAGGCGTGCCGCCGCCTTCTTGAGATACTTTACAGCAGACAGGTGCTGGGCCTTTTCATTCCTGATCCTTGAAAGAAGCACCTCACGCCTGGAACGCTTTTTTTCCAACTCGTCTAAGTTCCTGGCATATTCCCTTGCAAGAGCTTTTTTTTCAAGGGCCTTTTTTTTCACCGACGCCATGATCCGCTGGAGCCTGTCCCTATGGTCCATCAGCCGGCGTATGACTTGTTCGTCCCTGGAGACTATGGTCTCTATGGCCACCATCCTGCGGAAAACCTCCTGCATGGACCCGGCGCTGGCAAGCAGGTTCATCTCACCGAGCATGGCAAGCTTGTATAGCGCCACAAGGCGCTTTTCCGCATACGGCCTTGCAGCCTCTATCTGCTCCCTTGTCTTTTCTGCCTCCTGCTTGAGCCTTGATATCTCGGCCTCCTTCTTCCTGATGAACCCCTCGATCTCCTTTTGCTTTTTCCTGAGCTCTGCTGCACGCTTGTCTATCTGCTCCAGCTCGGACATCACTGACTCGGCCTTGCGGGCAAGCCTTGCTATCTTTTTCTTCTTCTCCTTCAGCTTCCTCTCAAGCTCCTTTGCCCGGGCCCGGGCCAGCTCCAGGTCAGCAGTGTCACCTCCCTTTGTGACCACATGGATCACATATCTTTTCAGATACCTGTCACTGTTATAAACATAACCTATATCTTCCCTCACAAAAACCTTGAGCCACCGGCCATCTTCCCCGAGTATCCTAACCTGGGTATCCCTGGGCAGGACCGAGATCACGCTGTAGCCGAGCCCGGGCCCGGAGCGAAGGTTCAATCCATCAACCGCTACCACCCCTATCTCCCTCGTGGTCCCGGCATCGAGCCGGCAAGGAAGCGCAAGCACCAGAAACAAGGCTACCAGCGCAGGAATTTTTTCACGGAAAACCGGCATCCCACAAATGATACCCCTATGCTAACTATGAGAATCAGCGCTATCCGGGCAGGACTAAGAAACCTCACCTCGAAAAGCGGTATAAGCCCGGTCTCCGGGATCCTGGGCATCACCGCGCAAAATGACAGATACAACAACAATATACCGAGAAGCCCTCCTGCGAACCCCAGGAAAAAGGACTCCAGGTAGAAAGGATTCCTTATGAATCCGTCATCCGCCCCTATGACCCTGAGAATTTCGATCTCGTCAGCCCTTGCAAACAGGATCAGCCTGAAGGTGTTTGCAACGATGAAGAATACCGCGAGAAAAAGAAGCAGCGTCAGGACAACCCCGGTAAGCTGGAAAAGGCGGCGCACCCCTGAAAAACGCTTGAGCCATTTTGCCGCATACTCCACACCCGCAACCCCCCTGATCTTTCCGATCCTGGATGCAAGCGCCTCTATACCGGCGATATCCGCCACTGATTCGGAAACACTGATCTCCACGGCGTCAGGGAGCGGATTTTCAACAAGTCCGTCCAACAGCGAAGACTGGCGGCCTATCTGTTCTTTCAGCCACGCAAATGCCTCTGCCTTCGAGATATAGCGCACATCCTCGACCCCGCTGTAACCGGAAACGGTTTTCACCAGTTCCTGGATGGCTCTGGAATCCATGGAACCGTCAAGATAGGCTATGATCCTGATCCCGCGCTGCCATGATCTCATCAGGGATTCAGCGTTCTGGTAAAAAAGGAAAAACGCGCTTACAATAAAGACCGAAAGGGAGATTGTGGCAAGGCAGGTTCCGTGAAGCACCCTGTGGCGGAAAAGATCTGAAATGGCCCTGGCGAGGGTGCGTTTCATGCGCTGCCCTCCCTGGCTTGCTCTTTCTCCGATACCCTTCTTTGCGGGACAAGGGTTATGATTCTGTTTTCCCCCTTACCCAGAAGATCCCTGTCATGGGTGGTGACAAGCACGGCTGCGCCGTTTTCATTGGCCATGCGCAGCAGGGAAAATATTCTTTCTGCTGATTCAGGATCAAGACTTGCTGTTGGTTCGTCTGCAAGGATCAGGTCCGGTTGCCCCACAATGGCCCTTGCAACCGCCACCCGCTGTTGTTCCCCGCCGGACAGCGTTGGGGGCATGGACTGGGCCCTGTCTGCAAGGCCCACGACCTCCAGTGCGTGCATGGCCCTCTTTTTAATCTCCCTGCCGGATTTCACGCCCGCTGCTTCCAGCACCAGGGCAACGTTCTGGAAAGCGGTCCGGGTATGAATAAGCTTGAAGTCCTGGAATATAACCCCTATTTTCCTGCGAAGCATGGGCACCTGTTTCCTGTTTACCCTCTGGGTGTTCATACCGAAAAGTATGATACTCCCGGCAGAAGGCCTCTCCCCCAGGTAGAGAAGCTTGACCAGCGTGGACTTGCCCGCACCGCTAGGCCCTGTCACAAAAAGGAATTCACCCGGAAACAGGTCAAAGGTTACATCCGCCAGCGCAATGGTCCCATTGTAATGTTTCGATACATTAAAAAGGCGGATGACCGGTTCTTCACCAACCATGATTACCTTGTCTTTATCATTGCAAGAATAGGGGCGGGACGGCTCCCGCATAACCGGGAAATTTCAACAACACCGAATGGATTGACAATAAAAATGAATTGCTGGTATTTCAAGATGTAAGTGCAGGGAGTGCCGCACCCGGTTTTTCCTGCACGGCCCCCACTGAGCCCAAGGGCAACCGGCTTCTTCCATTTCAGTGGGGGTTATTTTTATATGAACAGAGTCTCAAAATCAATCTTTATTAACCATTACGGCTCCGTGAAAAGTCCGCCTGCTGCGTTGCGCTTCGCCGGAAAGCGGCTTGCCGTATCAAAATTTCAATTTTACCGTGAAAACAGCTCCACAGCCAGGGTGAAAGACGGCTTTTTTCATACCCGGGGTGATTGCTGCTGATCACAAAAGTTTATTGAAAAGGAAAAAGGAAATGCACAAGGAAGAAAAACCGGGCATGGAAGAAATGAAGGCGGAATTAGTCTCACTTCTATGCAAAAAATCCTTCAAGTATACCAGTGAACCGAGTTTCAGACTTGTATCCGGAAAGCTCAGCCGCTTCTATGTGGATTGCAAGCCGGTGACCCTGAGCCCGCGAGGAGCCTACCTGGCGGGCAGCCTGGTATTTTCCGCGATCAGGGATGCCGGTGTCATTGCGGCGGGAGGTCTGACATTCGGCGCCGATCCCATTGCTGTTGCAACGGCTGTGGTCTCGGAGATCCAGGGCAACCCCATAAAGGCGTTCTCCATCCGGAAGGAGAAAAAGGGACACGGAACAGGAAAATGGGTGGAAGGCGACCTGAAGCCCGGTGACAGGGTGGCCATACTCGAAGACGTGGTGACAACCGGAGGATCTACCATCAAGGCTATCACCAGAGCCGAGGAACAAGGCCTTGTGGTATGCTGCGTCATCATTCTCGTTGACAGGATGGAGGGAGGAACAGGCAAGATACGCGAAAAGATCAAGGACGTCCGCTCCATCGTCACCATAGACGATCTCATGGCATGCGCGGGACACACCCCATAGGGCCGGTCCCGCGCGGCTGCCCGGCATTACTCATATGCTCATATGCCGTGCACGGGAAATGGCTCGAAAAACCGAATCAAGGATAATACGTTGCGCACGAGTCGTCGGATTCCCAGACGCTTACGGATGATACCCTGACGCCTGTATCTGAGGTCTTTTTTTCGAACTCCTCCGCGATATATTGGGCTATCCGTTCAGATGACGGGTTCTCCTTGCCGAACGCCGGGTTTTCGTTCAGAAAGCTGTGATCGAGCCTCGATACGATCTCGGAAAGCTCCTTTTTGATCACGCCGAAATCTAGAAGCACTCCATTGTCCTGGAGTTTATCTCCTGAAACCCTGAGCTCTACCCGCCAGTTATGGCCGTGCAGATTTTCACACTTGTTTGCCACCATCTTTAGCTGGTGGGCTGCTGCAAACCGCGTTACTACCTTTAATTCATACATGGCTCCGCCTTTATTGCAAAAATCTCATTTCTATCTACCGGTAAAAATCCTCTTTATCTTCGCTGAAATCCCCTCGGATTCAAGCTTTGCAAACTCCTTGAGCAGGGTCTCCTGCCGCTTTGAGAGGTGTTTTGGCGTTTTCAGGATCACCTGCACGACCTGGTCTCCGGGCTTCCCACTGTGAAGGGACGGTATGCCTTTTCCCCGCAGGCGGAATGTGTCGCCGTATTGCGTCCCTTTTGGGATCTTGAGGCTCTCCTCACCGGTCAGTGTCGGGACTGTTATGGTGTCGCCAAGGGCCGCCTGCACGAACGAAAGCTCGACCGTGCATACAATGTCATTGCCGTGGCGTTCGAAAAATTCGTGGGGCCGCACGTGTATAAAGACATAGAGATCACCAGGGGGGCCCCCGTTGTAACCTGGCTCGCCCTCTCCGGCCAGCCTGAGCTTGGACCCGCTGTCAACCCCTGCTGGTATCTTGATATCGAGTTTCTTGCGGACAGAAACCCTTCCCCTGCCGCGGCATTCAGGGCAGTAATCGGTTATAATGCGACCCTGCCCCCTGCAGCGGGGACACGTGGTTTTCACCGAAAAAAAGCCCTGGGTCCTTATGAACTGCCCGCTGCCGCCACAATGCCTGCACACTTTTGGCTCGCTGCCCGGCATGACGCCGCTGCCGCCGCAATTTTCACAAACACCAGGCTTTTCGACGTCGATCTTCTTTTCAACCCCGAACGCGGCCTCCATGAAATCGATCTCCAGGTCGTACCTGAGATCCGAACCCCTCTGGGCGCGGCTGCGGGACCTGCCGGAAGATGTCTTGAAACCGAAAAAATCCTCAAAGATATCACTGAAGCTCGTGAATATATCATCAAAATCCCTGAAACCGCCGGAAAAACCGCCGCCCATACCGTTGAGTCCCTGGTGGCCGTACTGGTCGTATATCCTGCGTTTTTCAGGGTTCGAAAGGACCTCGTAGGCCTCTGCAGCCTCCTTGAACTTCTCTTCAGCCTCCTTGTCCCCCGGATTCCTGTCCGGATGGTACCTCAGTGCGATCTTCCTGTATCGAGCCTTTATCTCGTTTGCATCGGCGTCCCTCGATACACCGAGCACCTCGTAGTAATCCCTCTTGTAAGCCATTTGCCGTCTTTTTATTTTAAAAGTTTTTGCAATATGTTAGACCAACCCAAAAAAAGAAAATCCATCAGGCCCTTTTCCCGGATGGGGATCTTATGCCATGCCCAAGGGCCGAATCAAGGAGGAATAATGGAATGCTTTCATCTTGACAACATAAATCGGATTTTTTCAAAGTCAATCCGGCTCCGGTGCGCCAGCCGGGAAATTTCATCAACCCATCATGCTGTTTGCAAGGAGCTCTAAATTGCCTGAAAAACCGTTTATCCGCCCCATGTTCGATGCCATAGCCCCCTTTTACGACCTGTTGAACAGGTGCCTGAGCATGGGCCAGGACATCTACTGGCGCAGGGAGCTGATCCGCAGCATCCAGCCGGACCGGGTCGGGATACTGCTCGATGTCGCCTGCGGCACAGCAGACGTCATGGTGAAAATGCTTTGCGAAAATCCATTTGCAGCCGCCGTTGGTACGGACTTTTCCCATGCCATGCTCGTGCGTGCAAGAAAAAAACTCGGGGCCGGAAGTCTGCGGAAAAGATCAGTGCTGGTCTCCGGCAACGCACTTGCGCTGCCCTTTGAAGAAAACAGCTTTGATGCGGTGACCATAGCCTTCGGCATACGCAACATAGCAAACAAAAAAAAGGCCATTGAAGAATTCTTCAGGGTGCTCAGGCCGGGCGGAAGACTGGGTATACTTGAACTCACCCTGCCGGAACAAAAATTCGCAAGGGAGCTTTATCTTGTCTATTTCACAAAGATTCTTCCGGTGCTGGGAAGGATGGTTTCAGGACATGAAAGCGCCTATTCCTACCTGCCTGAATCAGTGGCCGGGTTTCCCCCTTCCCCGGTTTTTTCAGGCATGATCTCCGCTGCAGGTTTTCAGGAGATAATGATAAAACCGATGACCTTCGGGGTCGCGACCCTGTTTTCCGCGAGAAAACCCGGGAAACAGGCCAAACTCAAAAAGAGAAGAGAAAATGAAAAGGAAAAAGAAAAGGAATAAACAAGTTAGCTACCTTATTATTCTAGTTTTTCTGGGGACATTTCCCTGTATTTCCGGGGCCGGGGAAGCTGCGCCCCCCTGGAAGGCCGAAGCTGAAGCCGGATATATAATGACCACAGGAAACACCGAAACCGGCTCTGTCACTGCCAGGATCGATATAACCAGGGAATGGACCGGCATAAGGCAACACTTCCATGCTGACGGCGTCTATGCGTCTGAAAAAGACGATACAGGAGAGGATGTGACCACGGCACAGAAATTTTTTCTGTCGTCCAGGACCAACTACAAGTTTGACGCCAGGAATTCCGCCTT
Source organism: uncultured Desulfobacteraceae bacterium (assembly GCA_964451355.1). Lineage (GTDB taxonomy): Bacteria > Desulfobacterota > Desulfobacteria > Desulfobacterales > Desulfosalsimonadaceae > CAYVIE01. The sequence goes on along the minus strand of CAYVIE010000010.1, from coordinate 17,050 downwards.
TGCCTTGCTCACCTATGATGACGACAGGTTTTCGGGCTACAAGTACCAGGCGTCCGCAACCCTTGGGTACGAAAGGGTGCTCATCAAAACCCCGGATCTTTACGCATCCGCGGAAATCGGCCCGGGCTACAGGTACAGCAGGCTTGAGGAGAAAAACGATGACAACGAAAACTACACTGACGAAGCCATAGTGAGGATGGGAGCAAAGCTCGTATGGAGTCTTTCAAAACACGCTCAATTCACCCAGGATCTGAGCATTGAGGCCGGGGAGGACGCCACCATCACGCGATCCGTATCAGCCATAAAGACGAATATAAACTCCTATCTGGCCATGAAACTTTCATACAGCCTGAAATATACGAGCAGTGTGCCGGAAGATACTGAAAAGACAGATACGCAGACCGCAATGACGCTTGTTGTGAGCTATTGAAGCCTGAGATGTAATCGTAAACTTTCATGATTAGCTGCAATCATCTCCGTGCATGATAACAAGGCTGTATTTCACCCCATGCTGCGGAGGTGTTTTCACGGCAAAATACGAGGTGGCAGATGAATACTCTTTTGTTGTGCATCATCGTATTCGCCTCTTACATCATCGCATATTTCACCTACGGCCGGTTCCTCGGGAAAAAGATTTTCGGCCTCTCTGCTGCAAGGATATGTCCATCAAGGCTTCTCAGGGACGACATCGATTTCGTGCCCACGGATAAAAACGTCCTTTTCGGGCATCATTTCACGTCCATAGCAGGTTTGGGTCCCATAGTGGGGCCGGCTGTGGCCGTGATCTGGGGATGGCTGCCGGCTGTCTGCTGGGTGCTGTTCGGCGCCATATTCATAGGCGCTGTTCATGACTTCGGTTCCCTCGTGGTGTCACTGCGCCACCAGGGCCGCTCCATTGGCGACCTGGTGGCCGATCTTTTGAATCCAAGAGTCAGGCTGCTTTTCCTCGTTATAATACTCTTTCTGCTCTGGATAGTCATAGCAGTCTTTGCACTTGTTATAGCCCTGCTTTTCGATATGTATCCGAGGTCTGTGATTCCAATATGGATCGAGGTTCCTGTGGCTGTATGGGTGGGCCACCTGATATACAAAAAAAAGATGAGCCATACTCTTCCCGGCATCATAGGGGTTGTGATCCTTTACATCTTTGTCGTTGCAGGGGCATACTTCCCCGTGGACCTCAAGTCCTTTGGACTTTCAGCAAACCAGGCAATAACCGCGTGGATGATCCTATTGTTTATCTATGCCTACATCGCATCGACCCTGCCGGTGCAAACTCTCCTGCAGCCCAGGGACTATTTGAATTCACACCAGCTTTTCATCGCGCTGTTTTTGCTGTTTGCAGGCGTGGCGGTTGCAAGGCCCGAGCTTGTGGCCCCTGCTTTCAATCCGTCTCCACCAGGCGCTCCTCCCCTGCTTCCCTTCATATTCGTAATCATTGCCTGCGGAGCCATATCGGGATTCCATTCCCTTGTCAGCTCGGGGACATCGTCAAAACAGTGTTTCAGTGAAACAGACGCAAGATTCGTGGGCTATGGTTCAATGCTGATGGAAGGCGCCCTGGCAACACTTGTGATATGTGCGGCTGCAGGCGGCATCGGCCTTGGTCTTGCAACTCCCGGGGGCTTGCTCACAAGCAAGGCTGCATTCGCGGGGCACTACTCGTCCTGGGCAGCGGCATCCGGGCTTTCCGCCAAGATAGACGCCTTTGTTACAGGAGCGGCGAACATGATAGAAAGACTCGGCATCCCCCACGCGATCACCAGGAATATCATGGGCGTATTCATCGTGTCATTCGCCGCCACGACCCTTGACACTGCAACAAGGCTGCAGCGTTACATAATCTCGGAACTCTCCCGGTCCCTGGGGAGCAATCTTCTTGCCAGGCGCCATCCTGCAACACTTTTGGCGGTTTTATCGGCCTTCATCCTGGCGTTCTACAACGGCACCGGCAAGGGAGCCCTGGTGCTATGGCCGCTTTTCGGTACTGTGAACCAGCTTCTGGGAGGTACAGCCCTTCTTGTGATCACAATCTATCTTGTAAAAAAACAGGCCAGCGCCATCTACACCTTTGTCCCTTTCTTGTTCATGGCAGCCGTGACCGGATGGGCCATGATAGAAAACCTGGTCAAGTTCCTGCATTCCGGTAAAATATTCTTGTTATGTGTCGGCGTGATCGTCTTTGCGCTGGAGCTGTGGATGATCATAGAGGCGGGAATATGGGCTGGGCAAAGGATCAAAAGGCCCTGAAATTCATGGACATGGAAGGTGATCAACCCGGTCCCTGCAAACCTCCGGCAGTCTCCCCGGCCTTATCAGAGCCTGGATCGGGGCCCTGATCGGGGCTAAGACCCCCTGCATCGGTTTTTTCAAAATTACTTTCTTCATCAAAGCAGTTCTCTTTGGGGTCAAGCTTGAAGATTATCTCGTCCGGAACATAAGAGATATCGGCGCGCTCCGGGGTATCTTCAAAAAACCTTTCCCCCTTTTCGTAGGAATCATTGTAGACGACGCTCACTGTATAGTTATCGGGCTTGTCCTTGGGCCATACATCCCATACGTCGCGGAAACGGTAATACAGGGGGGTCTTTCCGGCAAACCCGCCGTTTATGTAAACATCCGCAGGCCCTGGATCACAATCTATCTTCACCAGCTTCGAATCCGATGCGGTAAAAACAAGGACCAGACCCATGAACATAATCGCAATCTTTGCAGCCATCCCCTGCTCCCAGCTCGTTATGAAGCCCTGGTTAATATGGACATGCAAGGCACATTGGAAAAGATTATTTTAAAACCGTTCAATATTATTAGGTTAATCGACCGGCTACAGTCAAGAACAAATCCAGGCATAACAACCGGATCAACAAAACAAATAACGCCGCCTCCCTGGGACGGAAGGCGGCGTCTTGTTTTCATGGCTGAGGGTACAGGATTCGAACCTGTGTTAACGGGGCCAGAACCCGTCGTCTTGCCGCTAGACCAACCCTCAAACGATTTTAATTTTATTGATAAATACCAGAACAGACCCTGATGTCAAGATTTTTTACAATTGCATCAATCCTACAAACCTGGCAAACCTGGATCCGTGAGCTTCGGCCCGTGCGCCAAATGCGCGACTGATTCAGGTTCAAACTCTATATACAACGATCTGCCCTAGGCGTTGGACCTGATGAACTGAGCCGCCTTTTGCAGCCTTGCCACGGTCTCATCCCTGCCCAGGATCTCTAACATCTCGAATATACCGGGACTCGCTGTCGCCCCTGTCACGGCCAGCCTTACAGGCTGTGCTATCTTTCCAAACTTCAGGCCCGTCTCCTCCATGATGGAGCTAAACGCTTTTTCCATGCCGGGGGTATCAAACGGCTCCACCCCTTCCAAAGCCCGGGCAGTCTTTTCAAGGAGCTCAGCGGCATCAGGACCGAAAAACTTCTTTATGCCCTTTTCATCGTATGAGTCAGGGGCGATAAAATAGAACCGCGCCGCCTTTGCCATCTCCACCAGGGTTTTGCTCCTTTGTTTCAGGGTCTGGACTATCCTTTCGAGCAAGGGGCTTTTTTCCGTTTTTATCCCCTCCTTCTCCAGGAAATAAACGAGCTGGCCAGCGAGATAAGAATCAGCAGCAGCCCTTATATGTTCGGCGTTTATCGCCAAAAGCTTGTCAGGATTGAACACGCCTGCTGATTTCCCTACATGATCCAGGTCGAATTTTTCCATCAGCTCTTTTCTCGTGAAAAACTCCTGATCACCGTAGGACCAGCCGAGACGCACGAGAAAATTAATCATGGCGTCAGGAAGATATCCCATCTCCCTGTAAGCGGTGACCGACATGGCGCCGTGACGCTTGCTGAGCCTTGTCTTGTCAGGACCAAGGACCATGGGGACATGGGCGAAACCGGGGGGAGTCGCGCCCAGGGCCTTGTAGAGAAGTATCTGCTTGGGGGTGTTGCTCAAATGATCGTCTCCCCGGATAACAATAGTGATCCCCATATCCATGTCATCTACGACAACCGCGAGGTTATAAGTGGGAGTACCGTCGCTTCGAACTATTATGAAATCGTCTATCTCCTCGTTTGAAAAAGCGATATTGCCCCTTATCCTGTCTTCCACCACGGTTACACCGTTTTCCGGGGACCTGAACCTGATCACCGCACCCGGGACAGGACCAAGCCCCTTGTCCCTGCAGAGGCCGTCATAACGCGGATTCTGTTTCTTCGCCATGGCCTCCTTGCGTATCTTTTCAAGCCTTTGGGGAGGACATGTGCAATAGTATGCATGCCCTGATTCAACAAGCGCTTGGGCCGCCTTCCTGTAAATTTCGATGCGTTTTGACTGGAAATAAGGGCCCTCATCAAAATCTATGGAAAGCCATTTCAAAGCATCCAGTATCCCCTCGACAGATTCGGCGGTAGACCTTTCAAGGTCTGTATCTTCGAATCTCAAAACAAATTTCCCGCCGTGCCGCCTGGCATAGAGCCAATTGAATATTGCGGTCCTCGCACCCCCGAGATGCAGATACCCAGTGGGGCTTGGCGGAAACCGCGTAACTATTTCAGACATGGATATACTCCTTTTAAACTTCTTGGTGAATTTTTACAGCCCACTTGTCTCCATGAACTGATTGACTTTACCGTTAAAACACCTCCGGGGCCGTAGTGATAAACAGCCATATTTCCGTACCCGGGGGTGATTCGCCGCTGATCATGAAAATTTACGAAGCTGCCTTGACCCAAGGCCCATAATAGAATCTGAATCAATAAACAATTGATCGGCTCAAATCAATATACAAAATATTTTACAAGTCCGTTAGGCGTATAAGAAACCTGCCGCCCGGTCTAACCAGTATTCCAACAACTGGGGCAAGGGCGCGAAATTTCTTGACAACCCTATGGTTTTCACATAACCAACATAGAATTCATTTTTTTGGTAAAAAATCTATAAAAAATTAAAATAACAAGACCAGGATTTTATGAAAGGATAAAAAAATGGCAGTACCAAAGAGGAAGACATCAAAGTCGCGCAGGGACAAGAGACGGACCCACAAGAAGCTTTCCGCCCCGAGCCTGACCCGTTGCTCTGAATGCGGGGCTGCTGTTCTATCGCATCATCTCTGTCCGTCTTGCGGTTCCTACAAGGGGGAGAAACGGGTTACCATAGTAGTAGAATAGGAGCATTCTATTAAGCTCCGGCGTTTTTCAACCGCAATCAGCCCGTAACAGGACCTCGCCACCAGCCGATACCCCGGCGGAATCGGCCCCTGAGGCCAGATGTTGTACCGGGGGAAAGCCCATTAGCCCGGTAATTCCGGTCGGCTGCTTGCAAATCCTGACAACCCGGCTTTCACGGCAATTTCAAAGATGACGGACCATACCCGAACCGTAGTAGTTACAGGAGGATCCCGCGGAATAGGCAGGGCTGTGTGCCGCGCCTTTGCCGAAAAAGGGTACCTGGTTTTTTTCAACTACAACACGGACCATGCCGGGGCTGAAAAGACCGTAGCCGCTGTCAGGGATGCTGGCGCTTTCTGCGCAGCCATCCAGGCGGATGTCTCGGACACACGTTCCGTGGCGGCTTTTTTCGAGAAAATAAAAAAAGAAACCGGTCGGATCGATGTCCTTGTCAACAATGCAGGAATAGCCAGGGACGCCCTGCTTCCGAGGATCAGGGAGCAGGACATGGACAGGATGCTTGCAGTTAACCTCAAGGGGACAATTTTCTGCATGCAGCAGGCAAGCCGCATCATGATGGCGCGGCGTTATGGGCGCATAATAAATATTACGTCCATTGCCGGAATAGCGGGAAATCCCGGACAGGGAGCCTACGCAGCTTCAAAAGCGGCCATCATCGGTATCACCAAGACAGCCGCCCGGGAGCTTGCCGCCAGGAATATCACAGTAAACGCAGTGGCGCCGGGACTGATTGCGACCCAAATGACAAGCGCCATGAACAAGGAAAAGATTCAAGCCGTTGTTTCCCAGATCCCGTTGAAACGGCCGGGGACACCGGAGGAAGTCGCACATACCGTATGCTTCCTTGCCTCTGACTCCGCAGCCTATATTACGGGGCAGGTGATCCATGTTAACGGCGGTCTGTATATGTAAAACAATACCCTAGGAGAATTTTTCCATGAGTGTCGAAGAGAAAATCATTAGCCTGATTGCTGAAAAGCTTGATATCGAGGAGGAAAGAGTGGTGCCGGAAGCCGCGCTCATAGACGATCTTGGCGCGGATTCCCTGGCTGTTGTAGAACTGATTATGACCATGGAAGACGAATTCGATATAGAAGTCCCTGACGAGGATGCGGAAAAGCTGATTACCGTCAAGGACGCAATTGATTATATAAAGAAAAGAATAAATGAATCATGACGGCTTCATGAAAAGTGCGCCTGCGGTGTTACGCTAAACCGGAAAGCGGCGTGCCGTTCTTTCAGCGCGTCCCGTTCCTTCACGGCTCACGACACCGTGCGTGCTTATCTTTACCGTGAAAACACCTCCAGGGTCGGGATGAGAAACACCCCTGTTTTCATGCTCGGGGGTGATTGCCACTAATCATGAAAGTTTACTAAGCCGTCACATGTGTTTCCAATAGGACAGAATCATTTTTTTAGTATTAACATTCTGTTTTCATAATAATATTGCATCAAGTATAGGTTCAACAAAACACCGGCATCTCTTGACAGGCGGTGCTTTTTTCCGCCTGCAAACCGCCGGGAAAAACTTATCACAAGGAGGCGTGCCATGACCTCCGTTATCATCGGAAGCGATCATGCAGGCTACCAGCTTAAAGAGATAATAAAGGAATACCTTTGTATCCTGGAAATCGACACCGAGGATGCTGGCACGCACAGTGAAGACTCGGTGGACTACCCTGACTTCGGTATACTTGTGGCAAAGGCAGTGGCCGAAGGCAGGTATGACAGGGGAATCCTTATTTGCGGCACCGGACTCGGCATGTCCATGGTGGCCAACCGCTTCCATAATGTAAGGGCTGCCTTGGCCAATGATCTGTTTTCAGCCATTATGAGCCGCAGGCACAACGATGCAAACATCCTTGTCATGGGTGGCCGGGTGATCGGTTCAGAGCTGGCCAAGGAGATCGTGAGGGCATGGTTTGAAACCCCTTTTGACGGCGGAAGGCATTGGAGGAGGATCGAAAAATTCAACGCCATCCTGGATCCGTAAGCCTTTTCCCGCATGACAGATGACAGGCAGACCCAGGAGCATATCCGACTGAAATGCAGGCAAGGCATTATCCGCGGCCTCGAACAAAAACAGAGTGATCATGAACAGACCCATTGAAAACGACACCCCGTGCGGCCTGGATATAATAAGGGACGCAGACCCAGATATCGCTCAGGCCATAGAACAGGAATACGCTCGCCAGAAATACACCCTCGAGATGATCGCATCTGAAAACATCGTCAGCCCTGCGGTCATGGCCGTGCAGGCTAGTGTTCTGACAAACAAATACGCTGAAGGATATCCGGAAAAACGCTATTACGGCGGCTGCGAATTCGTAGATATCGCAGAAGCCAAGGCCATTGAGCGGGCGTGCTCTCTTTTTGGAGCGGAATATGCAAATGTTCAGCCCCATTCAGGATCCCAGGCCAACATGGCCGCGTACTTCGCCCTGCTTGAGCCCGGAGACACCATCCTGGGCATGGACCTTGCCCACGGCGGCCACCTGACCCATGGAGCAAAGGTGAGCTTTTCCGGCCGCATATTCAAATCGGCCCGTTACGGTGTTTCAGCAGAAACAGGGACCATAGACTATGATGAGGTGGCGCGCATCGCGGAAGAATGCCGCCCCAAGCTCATCATTGCCGGGGCCAGCGCCTACCCGAGGCTAATAGACTTCGAGGCGTTCTCCGCTATTGCCAGATCCGTAAACGCCCTGCTCCTGGTCGATATGGCGCACATCGCCGGCCTTGTGGCGGCCGGATTCCACCCCTCGCCCATACCCCATGCACAAGTTGTTACAACCACCACGCATAAAACCCTGCGCGGCCCCAGGGGGGGGATGATCCTGGCGAAAAAGGAATACGGGAAAAAGATAGACAAGGAAATATTTCCCGGTATACAGGGCGGTCCCCTGATGCACGTGATAGCGGCCAAGGCCGTGGCCTTGAAGCTCGCCTCGGAAAAAGACTTCAAGCAGTACCAGGCCCGGATCATCAAAAACGCAAAATGCCTGGCAAAGACCCTTATTGAACGGGGTATCAACCTGGTTTCCGGCGGCACAGACAACCACATGATGCTGGCGGATCTGAGAAACCTGAAAATCACCGGGAAGCAGGCCGAGCACGCCCTGGGTGAAGCAGGCATAACCGTAAACAAGAACGCCATACCTTTTGACCCCCTCGGCCCGGCCATAACAAGCGGCATAAGGATAGGAACACCGGCGCTGACAACAAGGGGGATGGGCGAAGCCGAGATGGCCGAGATAGGAAACCTTATCGCGGACGTTCTTGAAGATGCGGATAACACGAAAAAAATCGCAGCGATCCGCCAGAAGACAAAAGAGATATGTGCCAGGTTCCCCCTGTATAAATGCCGGTGACATTGAAATGGCGCAATCGTGGAATGATTCAACCTTTTGAAAATAGTGTATAATGACCAAGGCTGAGCCAGGAAAAGCAAGGCCCCCGTGGCATGAATACTTCATGGAGATAGCATCGCTGGTCGCCATGCGCTCCACATGCCTGCGCCGGGCTGTTGGCGCCGTGATAGTAAAGGAGAACAGGATCCTTGCAACCGGTTACAACGGTGCTCCTTCAGGAATACGGCACTGCTCCGAGACAGGCTGCCTCAGGGAAACCATGAAGATCGCCTCGGGCCAGCGCCATGAACTTTGCAGGGGAATACACGCCGAGCAGAACGCCATAATCCAGGCCGCAAGGTACGGCGTGCAGATCAAGGGAAGCGACATGTACTGCACGAACCTTCCCTGCTCCATCTGCACTAAAATGATCATCAACGCCGGAATCAAGCGCATATTTTACCAGGAAGGTTATGCAGACGAACTTTCAGAAGGCCTCCTGGCAGAAGCGGGGATAGAGCTTGTGCAAATAGAAAGGCCCTGATAATGATTCAGAAAAAGATCCGTGTTTTTGGCCTTTTATAATGACGGGGAGGCGTGAAGCATGAAATGCCCTTTCTGCGGGGAGCATGACAACAAGGTCATAGACTCCAGGCTCAGCAAGGACGGGGCTGCGGTAAGGCGTCGCAGGAAGTGTGATGCCTGCGGACGGCGATTCACCACCTACGAACACGTCGAAGAAATCCCATTGATAATAATAAAAAAGGACAAGCGCCGCGAACCATTCTCCCGGGAAAAAGTTCGGGCAGGCATACAAAAAGCCTGTGAAAAGCGTGAAGTCAGCATGAACCAGATCGAGGAATTCATAGACGACCTGGAAAGGGACCTCAAGGAATCCGGGGAGAAAGAGATACCATCCGCTGTCATTGGAGAGAAAATAATGTCGATGCTGCATGACCTGGACCAGGTGGCCTATGTCAGGTTCGCATCAGTATACAGGGACTTCAAGGATGTAAACGACTTTGTAAAGGAACTAAAAGACCTGCTTGGAAACCGCTAAAAAACCGCCTGCTTCAAATTCCTGCCACAGGGTCCGGCTCCCCGGCTAAGAAAAATACCCGGAAACAGGCACAAAACCGCTGGCAAGGGCTTTCCGGGTCCGCTCATTTCCGGGGGGCAACTACCTTGGCCTATTGCTGCCCCCCCTATGAAACCATGAAGATCATGCAGCCGGCAACAACCCCATGATGACCCAGGCGGCTTCCTTGACAAAGGGCGCAATATGAATACTGCCATGCTTGATATGGATGAAAAATACATGAAAATGGCCCTGGACCTTGCTGAAAAAGGTACGGGTTACACATCCCCCAACCCCATGGTGGGTGCGGTCATTGTAAAGGAGGGCCGTGTTGTTGGGAAGGGCTGGCACGAGCGCGCCGGCGGCCCCCATGCCGAGGTTGCGGCAATACGGGATGCAGGAGATCTTGCAAAAGGCGCGACCCTCTATGTGACCCTTGAGCCGTGCAACCATTTCGGCCACACCCCGCCGTGCACAAAAGCGATACTGGAGGCGGGCATAAAGCGCGTAGTCTATGCGGCGGGCGACCCCAATCCCGACGTCCAGGGCGCGGGCGGGAAATTCCTCGCCCAGCAGGGCGTGGAGGTGACAGGAGGCGTCCTGCGCAACGAAGCGATACGCCAGAACGCGGTTTTTTTCAAATACATCACCACGAAAATTCCGTTCGTGACTCTTAAATGCGCTGCAACCCTGGATGGAAAGATCGCAACCATGACCGGGGATTCACGCTGGGTCACAGGAGAGGCCGCAAGGGAGCATGTCCACTGGATGCGCCATGCAAGCGACGCGATACTCGTGGGAATCCGGACTGTTCTTGCAGATGATCCCATGCTCACCACGAGGATTCCCGGAAAAAAGGGGAAAGACCCCGCAAGGATAATACTCGACACAAGGCTTTGCATCCCATCCGAAGCAAAGGTGTTGAACCTGGATTCCGATGCAGATACCCTGATCGTGTGCGGCCGGGGCGTGGCCGACCCGTCCGGAGCCGAATCCCTTGAAAAAAAGGGTGCAAAGGTGATTTTTGCTCCTGTGAAGGAAAATATGATCGACATGGTTGAGTTGATGGGTATCCTGGGAAAAATGAGGATAACCAGCGTGCTCATAGAAGGAGGAAGCAGGGTTGCAGGTTCGGCATTGAGGGCCGGCATCACAGACAGGGTCTGCATATTCTTCGCCCCCAAGCTGCTGGCGGGAGACGGGATCCCCGTGACATCAGGTCCGGGGCCGTCCAGCATGGCAGACGCCCTCGAGCTGGCAGGGGTTGCAGTAAAAAGGTTCGGCCCGGATATCCTCGTGGAAGGTTTCACGGGCAACCCCGAGTGGCTTGGCCAGTCGTAACCCCGGGGACGGGGGGCAAACAAACCAGCGCGTGATACGGGAGGTTTTCCATGTTTACGGGAATCATAGAAGGGATGGGCAACGTAACAAGCGTTGCGGCCGGTTCCGGCGGCATGAAGCTGTCTGTAACCGCCCGATTCCCCCTCGATGGAACCGGGATCGGTGACAGCATAGCTGTAAACGGGGCGTGCCTCACGGTCACGAGTATAGCAGGCAGCCGATTTTCGGTCGATGTCTCGCCTGAAACACTTGCAAAGACAAATCTCGTGGAGCTTACACCGGGCAAGCAGGTAAATCTTGAACGGGCCATGAAATTATCCGACAGGATAGACGGGCACCTGGTTTCAGGACACATTGACGGAACCGGCCGAATCATTTATAAGAGACTTTTTGGCAATGCGATCATGGTCGGTTTTGAAGCAGACCCAAGCCTTACCCGCTACATGATCCCCAAGGGATCTGTAGCCATAGACGGCATAAGCCTGACCATAAACGAGCTGACCGGATCCGGTTTTTCCGTGTGCGTGATCCCGCACACCGCCCGGATCACCACCATAGGGATCAAGCAGCCCGGTGAGACAGTGAACATAGAGACCGACCTGATCGGGAAGTATGTTGAAAAATTCCTCGGCGCCTGGAAAAAGGATGAGAATACAAAAAAACCCGGAGCCATAACCGAGGAATTCCTGAAAAAAACAGGATTCACCGCATGAAGCGACAAAAGCCGCTATGCGTTGATTTCAAGCAAATGGAGTAAAGCAAATGCCACACCTGACAATTGAAGAAGCCATTGAGGAGATCCGGAAAGGCAAGATGGTTATCCTCGTGGACGACGAAGACAGGGAAAACGAGGGTGACCTCACCATGGCCGCCGAAGCCGTGACCCCGGAAGCCATCAATTTCATGGCCAAGTACGGCAGGGGGCTGATCTGCCTCGCCCTTGCGCCGGAAATAGTGGAACGGCTGAAACTTCCCATGATGGTGGAGAACAACACTTCCCCTTTTGAGACAGGCTTCACGGTATCCATAGAAGCCAAGCACGGCGTTACAACCGGAATATCCGCTGCTGACCGGGCAACGACCATCAAGACCGCCATCGCGGATGGCTCCGGACCTGACGATATCGTCAGCCCTGGTCATGTCTTCCCTTTGCGTGCAAGGCGGGGCGGGGTTATCGTCCGCACGGGCCAGACAGAAGGATCCGTTGACCTGGCAAGGCTGGCGGGGCTGAAGCCAGCGGCCGTTATCTGTGAAATCATGGATGACGACGGGACCATGGCGCGGATGCCTTCTCTGGAAAAATTCTCGGAAAAGCATGGAATCGGGATCTGCACCATCGCCGATCTCATCGCATACAGGATGCGTACAGAATCGTTCGTCCACCGGGTGGTGGAGACAACCATCCCGACCGCCCATGCAGGTGAGTTCAAGATAATTGTTTATGAAAACGACGTGGACGACTACCAGCACATAGCCCTTGTGAAAGGTGATATTGATTCTGAAAAACCGATACTCGTAAGGGTTCATTCCGAATGCCTCACCGGTGATATTTTTGCGTCCCAGCGCTGCGACTGCGGGCAGCAGCTCCACAGGGCCATGAAGATGATGGAGGAGGAAGGAAGCGGCGTTCTGCTCTATGTGAGGCAGGAAGGACGCGGCATCGGCCTGGTGAACAAACTCAAGGCTTATGTTCTGCAGGACCAGGGTTACGATACCGTCGAAGCGAATGAAAAGCTCGGGTTCAAACCGGATCTGCGTGACTACGGGATAGGCGCACAGGTCCTGGCGGACCTTGGGGTCAGAAAGATGAGGCTCATCACCAACAATCCCAAGAAGATCGTGGGGCTGGAAGGTTACGGCCTGACCGTTGTCGAGCAAATACCAATAGAAGTTCAGCCGAACCGGTACAACCGCTCCTACCTGGAATGCAAACAGCTAAAGATGGGACACTTCTTAAAGATAGTGGAATCAAAAACCTGCAAAAAACAGGAAAAGACTCATGCCGAAAATCATTGAAGGAAACCTGGTTGCAACTGGCAGGCGTTTTGCCATAATCGTCAGCCGGTTCAATGACTTTATCTCGGAAAAGCTCCTTTCCGGAGCGCTTGACGCCCTGACCAGGTGCGGGGCCGACCCCGGCCAAATCGACATAATCAAGGTCCCCGGATCTTTCGAAATCCCGCTTGCCGCCAAAAAGGTGGCAGCCAAAAAGGCCCATGATGCGGTGATCTGCCTGGGTGCTGTTATCCGCGGAGCAACTCCGCATTTCGATTACGTAAGCGCCGAGGTTTCCAAGGGGATCGCAACAGTCAGCCTCGAAACCGGCGTCCCTGTCATATTCGGGGTAATCACCACCGATACCATAGAACAGGCCATCGAGAGGGCCGGAACAAAGGCCGGAAACAAGGGATGGAGCGCGGCCATGGCAGCAATAGAAATGGCGGACCTGAGCTCAAGGCTCGAATCCTGATCCATCATCAAAAAGGGAGATGTAAAGCAAAGAACCATGGGAGCCAGGAGAAAAGCCAGGGAAGCGGCGCTGCAGGCGCTCTTTTCAATCGACGCGGCAGGGGAACACCCTTCTGCCTTGAGCGACGATCTTTTTGAAATGCTAAATCCCCCGGAACCTAGCCGGGAGTATTTCAAATCCCTTGTCAACGGAGTGCTTTCCCGCAAGGAGATGATCGACCGTAAAATCGAAAATACCTCCTCCAACTGGAGGATATCGAGAATGAACACGGTCGACAGGAACATCCTGAGGATAGCGGTATACGAAATTCTTTTCGGCGACGGAATACCACCCAAGGGAGCCATCAACGAGGCCGTGGAGCTTGCGAAAAAATTCGGAACCGAGAGGTCGGGCGCATTTGTAAACGGCATTCTGGACAGAATATTCCACACGACCGATAAAGGACCTGCAAATACAGAAGCAGACGGCAACAACGAAGAAGAAACCGACGGGCCTGTTCATGACAACGGCCCTTTAACTCCCAGCCCCGTACCATAGAATCATCAAAAGGAGAAGGACCATGAAACCAAGACAGATCCTCTTGAAGCCCGAAGAGATGCCAAGGCAATGGTACAACATCCTGGCAGACATCAAGATGAACCCTCCACTCGGCCCTGACGGCAACCCAGTATCACCGGATCAGCTTGCTCCCGTGTTTCCCATGAACCTCATAGAGCAGGAAGTAAGCACCCAGCGGTGGATCGATATACCCGAGGAGGTGCTCGACATTCTCGCCATCTGGCGTCCCAGCCCCCTTGTGCGCGCATATAACCTTGAAAAGGCCCTGGATACTCCGGCCCGTATCTATTTCAAAAACGAGTCCGTATCACCTCCCGGCAGCCACAAGCCCAACACGGCCGTTCCCCAGGCATATTATAACAAGGTCTTCGGGATAAAAAGGATCACCACGGAAACCGGCGCGGGCCAGTGGGGAAGCGCCCTGTCGTTTGCATGCAGCCAGTTCGGGCTCGAGTGCAAAATATTCATGGTGCGCATAAGCTTTGACCAGAAACCATACAGGAAGACCATGATGGCAGCATGGGGCGGTAAATGCGTACCCAGCCCCAGCACCGAGACCAAGGCGGGCCGGGAGGCCCTGGAAAAGGATCCCGATACCCCCGGGAGCCTCGGCATAGCCATAAGCGAAGCCATCGAAGCGGCCGTGACAGACGAGTCGGGCAAGACGCGGTATTCCCTGGGCAGCGTGCTCAACCACGTCCTTCTGCATCAGACCATCATAGGGCTCGAAGCCAAAAGGCAGCTCGAAAAGGCAGGGGATTATCCCGACATAGTGATCGGCTGCGCCGGAGGCGGGAGCAACTTTGCAGGACTTGCCTTCCCCTTTGTCTATGACAAGATCCACGGCAAGAATATCGAGATCTACCCTGTGGAACCCGCGGGCTGTCCCACCATGACCAAGGCTCCGTTTGTATATGACCACGGCGATACGGCAAGATATACCCCGCTTCTGCCCATGCACAGCCTGGGACACGCGTTCGTGCCGCCACCGATCCATTCCGGCGGCCTCCGGTATCATGGAATGGCCCCAACCGTAAGCCAGCTCGTTGTGGACGGCCTCCTTTCACCAAGGGCGGTGACCCAGCGCCAAGCATATGAAGCAGGAGTCCTGCTCGCCCGCACCGAGGGAATCATTCCTGCACCCGAGACCACCCATGCTCTTGCGTGCGTGGTGGAAGAAGCAAAAAAGGCCAAGGAGGAAGGCAAAGAAAAGGTGATCCTTTTCAATTGGAGCGGTCACGGTCTTCTGGACCTTGCCGCTTACGAGGCGTATTTCTCCGGCCAGCTCAAGGATTTTGAACTCACAGACGAACAACTGGCTGAATCCGAAAAAGTATTCGCTGACTTTCCCAAGCCGGAAATCATCAAAAACGTTTGATCTGCAGTTTCTGATTTGCCCTATGGCTACCTGGATCCGTGACGGAAATTGGTATATTGTTATAGAAAATATTTTATTATCAATACGTTATAGCAAAATAAGTGAAAAATATTTTTTCACTGTATAAATAAACCGCCCTTCGGGGCTTTCGCCCGCACGCCACCTGCTTTGTCGGTAACCGGCTGATATAGTTTACTATTATCGGCCGGTTACCTTCGCGCATCTGGCGCACGGGCGAAAGCTCACGGATCCAGGTGCATAACATTGTACGGCCGGGCCCGGAAATCCATTTTTGCCCGCAAAGGCACAGGAACCGGGCCCCATACGCAATTCACGACATGTTTTATTATTTGTTTATAAGGAAAATCGATAATGCCGGATCCAGAAATAGACAACAAGGAGATAAGGTGCCCGAGACTCGGCTCCATGATTCCTTTCAAGTACTGCCTGATGAGCGGTGATGAAGACATGCCCTGCTTCAAGGTATTCGACTGCTGGTGGGAAATCTTTGACGTTGCAGGCTATCTGAAGGAGAACCTGCCCGGGGATCTCTTTGAACTCCTTGTGCAAAACCAGCCCAAGGACAAGCTCTCATCCATAATCGCCATCACGGAGAAAGTGAAAAAGACTTGATTGACATCTCGTTACCGGTTTTGAACTCTCAATAAACAGGAACTCCACGGTATGCTCGTAAAAAGACTCGTAGTCGGCCCCATTCAGGCTAATTGCTTCATCATAGGATGTGACAGGACAAAAAATGCCGCTGTAATCGATCCGGGTGACGAAGGAGACCGCATACTCCTTGCCCTGGCCGATGCCGGGGTCAAGGCCACACATATTCTCAATACCCACGGCCACTTTGACCATGTGGGCGCAAACCGCCGGGTAAAAGAGGTAACCGGAGCGGTTCTTTGCATTCATGCCCTGGATGCACCAATGCTCGCGCACCTTTCCACTGCAGCTTCGTCGTTCGGTCTTGCATGCGAAAATTCACCCCCTGCAGACACCCTCCTGGCAGACGGTGATATTATCACTGTAGGCAGCATCAGGATCGAGGTGATACACACTCCCGGCCATACGCCCGGCGGCGTATCTTTCTACATTCCATCTGAAAAAAGGGTGTTTTGCGGCGACACCCTGTTCGCAGGCTCCATCGGCAGAACAGATTTCCCGGGCGGGGACTATGCCACGCTTATATCCAGCATCAAGAACCGGCTGTTGCCCCTGGGAGACGATGTGGTTGTCCATACGGGCCATGGACCTGACACCACCATACAAAGTGAAAAAAGGTTCAACCCGTTTTTGCAATAACAGCACCAGAGAAAGATGGCCACGCCTGTTTCAGCATCAGCTGCCCTTTTGCCGCTTAAACCTGGCACCAAAACCGGGAAATAAGGAAATGATGTACTTTGATTCCTGGCTGTTTATTGCTTGCCGATAGAGGGAAGGCGAAAATTATTATATACATAGGCTATACATAGGGGCGGGATTCTCCCCGCCCGAGCAAAATCGCCATAACAACCAATTTCGCTAAAGAAACGGACAAACAGGCCGATCTGTGTTCAGATCCCACCAAGTTCCTTTAAAATCAATTCTCTCCATATTGCATATCCGTTTCCCGATAAATGTACCCCATCATATGTAAATACAGGGTTCAATGCGCCGTTTATTGATAACTCCTTGTTGACA
>CAYVIE010000009.1:0-32990 GCA_964451355.1 uncultured Desulfobacteraceae bacterium | reverse complement strand
AAAAAAAACAGGCAGCCTGGGAATCTGATGCGGGAGAAAGATAGCAATTAATAAAGGCGAAAAGCGGGTGTGCGGACAAAACCCGCTGTTGATATGCTTCCAGACATAATGCGGCAAATACCGGTAAAAGCCTTCGATAGAAGGTTTTTTTATTGTAGAATTTTCCACGCCGATTACCCCGCATCTTCCTTGCCCGGATGCTTTCGGAACTAACCTCGAAATGTTTTCCGGGCTGACAAACCGAAAGGAGGAAAAATGAACCGTTACGAGACCATCTTTATTATCGACGCGGATGTCGGTACTCCGGACAGGAAGGGGATCATAGAAAGAATGGAGGATGTGATCAGCCAGAATTCCGGGGTTATGCTTATGCGCGACGACTGGGGAATCCGCAAACTGGCATATCCTATCAAGAAAAAAATGCAGGGTCACTATGTGCGCCTCGATTACTGCGGAACAGGAGATACCGTAACCTCGATGGAGCGACTCTTCAGGCAGGATTTCAGGGTCTTGCGTTTCATGACTGTCAGAACAGAGAGAAACATCGACACTGAGGCTCTGCTTGCCAAGTTCCAGGAAGGAGAGGAGGCAATGCCATCCGGATCCGATGAAGCCCAAGAGCCGGAAATATCTTCTGATGTGGATTCGTCCACACAAGCAAGTGAAGCGGAAAAATCTGCAGGCGCAGATGATGCGCCCCAGCCCACGGAAACAGAAACAGAGCCCGTAGCCGGGGAAGAGATAGATCCTGATACAGAAGAAAAGGAGTAAACAATGGCTACTTTTGCAAGAAAAAGATATTACAGGCGTAAGGTATGCCGTTTCTGCACAGATCCAAACATGGAGATCAATTACAAGGATCCACATTCACTGAAGTACTTTATTACAGAACGAGGCAAAATAATACCCAGAAGGATTTCAGGAACCTGCGCAAAACATCAGAGGCGGCTGGCCCTTGCCATCAAGAGAGCAAGGAAACTGGCCCTTCTCCCCTATGTAGGTTCTCTCAATTCCTGAACCTGTATTGCGCATCTGACGCAATATAGGCGGCAGCATTGCATGGTTGAAGATCAAAGATAAGATTTAGGAAAAGAGCCGAACCGAATAGAACATTCAGGCCCTGATTTGTTTCTGGCTGTGTCACAAGCCATTTTTGAAATATGAGCATGAACGGCCGTGAACCCGGTGCTTGTTGGGCTTTTGATGTATTTATTCGAATAAATTAATCTACTAACCAGTGAAAGATCATTGAAGGGCGCTCCCCTTGACCGAGGCACCTGGAGGATTCTTGCCGCGGGAATTCTTGTGATTGCCGCGGTTAATTTATCACTATTTGTCCATTTGGCGCTGGGTTTTCTTATTCTGATTTTATTGCCGTCTTTTATAATTTTGTACAGGCGGCTTGCAGGACGCTTTGTAAGTTCCTTTTTTGCGGTAGCGTCAGGGATGCTTCCGTTTATCATTTACGGTCCAGGTGTTGATCCGCTGATGTTCTTCGTGATGTCAGCCCTTGGATACATCGCCGGGGAAATGATTGAACGGGGCGTAACCTTTGAAAAAACAGTTGCCGGTTCTGTTGCATTTGCATGGATTATTGGTTTTCTGGCCATTTTCGCCTATGGGCAACTAACTGGTGAAGGTCTGTTGAAAACAATCGATCTGTTCGTCTCCTCCCAGGTTGACGCCCTTTTGAAAAACTGGAAAAGCCTGGGAGTCGCCGAAGTCGATATAAAAAGGCTTGCTCAATCAGCAGATGAAATCAAGGCTGGAATAAAGGCCATACTGGCGGGAATAACGATCTCTTTTCTCGCAGTTGTTGCATGGCTGAATCTATTACTTGCCAAAAAGGTGATCATCGCCGCTGGAAAAGGCGATGACACACCTTTTTTTACGGTGCGCGCCCACGAATGGAAGGCACCCGAACATTTGGTATGGGTTCTTATAGTATCCGGGTTTCTATTGTTTGCACCGTGGCTTGCTCTACGAGGCATAGGAGCAAACGGCGTAATAATATGTCTGACTATTTACCTGTTCCAGGGAATGGCCGTTGTAAATTATTTCCTGGAATCAAAGGAAATAGCAGCTCCTGTCCGGGGCATGATCTATATTTTCATATTTATTTCAAGGCTTGCCATGCTAGGCGTGGCCCTTTTGGGACTCTTTGATCTCTGGATCGACCTGAGGGGGAAAATAAAAGAGAAAAAATCAGGCTGAAGCCGGTGCGGGCCGGCCCACACCCGGGCTTGAACCGATTACCAAGCAACATTGCACATGATCATAACGAAACGATATGAAAGACAACCCGCCGGAAAAAACAAAAAAAAATTTCAATCACTGCAGACAGGTAAAAAAAATTGCAGGAGGACAACGTGAAGGTAATACTGCTTGAAACCATAGATTCCCTTGGCATAATCGGGTCAGAGGTTGAGGTTAAGGATGGCTATGCCCGTAACTATCTGATTCCACAAAAAAAGGCAGTAAAAGCTACGCCTGAAAATCGCAAGATGATGGAGCAAAAACAGAAAAAAATTCAGCTCCAGATGGCCAAGGAACGCAAAATAGCCGAAGAAATGGCGCAAAGGCTTGCCGGGATAACATGTAAAATCACGGCAAAGGTGGCTGATGAGGACAAGCTCTATGGATCGGTAACCGACCGGGATATTGCAGAAGTGCTTGCCGGGCAGGGGATCGAGGTGCCAAGGAGGATGATCGTTCTTCCTTCTCCCATTAAGACAACCGGCACATTTGACGTTGAAATCAGGGTGTACAAGGATATAAGCCAGACCATCAAGGTTGAAGTTACAGCCGAATAGGCGGATATTCAAATTATTGGTTGGCCGAAACTTCACCGTGAAAATATCCGGATGTCCGGCTTGAGAAAAGGAGCATGCTTTCTCCATAAGTATGCTTTTTGATAGACAAGGGAAATTTCCGGAAACATCGGCGCAACCAGGCAGGTAAACATGTTGGGGTAAGGGTTAATCATGCCCATCTCTTCTGAAGCCAGGCGTGAGCTCTACAAATTGTTTAGCGAAAACAAGCTTCTGACACGGAAAGAGGATCTTGCCTGCTACGCATATGATGCGACCCCCAACAGGTTCATGCCTGAAGCAGTATTGCTGGCGCAGGATGCAAGCGATGTATCCGCCCTTCTTCGCCTTGCCAACCGCTTCAGGTTTCCCGTTGTCCCGCGCGGCTCAGGGACCGGCATGAGCGGAGGATCCCTCCCTGTAGCCGGCGGCGTCGTCCTTGCAATGTCTGCAATGAACAGGATCCTGGAGATCGATTCGAAAAACCTCACGGCTGTTGCCGAACCTGGTGTAATAACATCTCAATTCAAGAAGGCCGTTGACTCAGCCGGCCTGTTTTACCCCCCTGATCCGTCAAGTTCGGATGTATCTACCCTGGGAGGAAATGTCGCCGAGTGCGCAGGCGGTCCGAGAGCCGTCAAATACGGTGTCACAAGGGACTATGTGCTCGGGCTTGAACTGGTGCTCCCCACGGGGGAAATCATAAATACAGGGGCCTCCACCAGAAAAGGAGTGGTCGGCTACGATTTGACGCGCCTTATAGTGGGTTCAGAAGGGACTCTCGGCGTAATAACGAAAATCATTTTCCGGCTCTTGCCGAAGCCTGAAAAAACAGAGACCTGCGCCGCGGTTTTCGCCTGCATGGACGACGCCGCCATTGCGGTATCAAGCATCATCCAGGAGGGGATAATACCCAGCGCCATCGAGTACATGGACCAGGCGGCAATAAGGTGCGCAGAAGCTTATTCGAATGCCGGACTGCCTGAGGATGCCGGAGCCATATTGTTGATGGAGGCGGATGGGTCCGTGGCTGAAGTGGAAAGCACCATCCAAAACATTGAGGTGGTATGCGAAAAAACAGGTGCGGTATCTTTTTCCAGGGCTGGTTCCGATCATGCCGCGCGTCTATGGAAAGTACGCAAAGCAATATCCCCCGCCCTTTTCTTCTATGGACCCGATAAGATCAACGAAGATATCGTTGTGCCCCAAAGTCGTATCCCCGACATGGTAAGGTTCATCGAGAATCTCCGGCGGAAAACCGGTCTTATGATGGTTACCTTCGGCCATGCCGGGGACGGCAACATGCATGTGAATGTCATGTATGATTCAAAAGACCCGGCACAGAAAAAGGCGGCTGAATGGGCGATTGAAAAAATATTTGATCAGACCCTAAAGCTTGGAGGCACAATCTCAGGTGAACATGGTGTAGGCATAACAAAGGCTCCCTTTGCATCGAAAGAACTATCACAGCCCGTAATCGCGCTGATGCGGCGCATAAAATCAGCTTTCGATCCCGCCGGTATACTCAACCCTCACAAGATGCTCGTATAGCATCTCCGGTCGCAAGGGAACATCCCCTGCCCGGCTATTGAATCCTGTCTGTTCTGCTGAGGCTTTCGAGAAGCTCTTCTATCTCTTCAAATTCATCCTCCACCACCCGTTCAATGGCACACCTCAGACGCTGGGCGCAACATTTCCTGCAGAGCGGATTTTTTATGTCAAACTCACCAAAACAAAAAATATTATCATCCTTGGAGGCACGAACAAACCATTCCTCAGGATCATTCATGTCATGCATATCCCAGTCTAGACCGAATTTCTTCATGAATCTTCCCATTGGTTGCAAGAATTTCTTTTTTATGAATATTAAAAGGGGCGCCAGAAAAATCAGTGACACTTCCCCCTGCTTCATTCACGATGATACTTCCCGCTGCAGTATCCCACGGCTTCAAGTTTTCCTCCCAGAACCCGTCGAAACGGCCGCAGGCCACAAAACACAAATCGAGCGCGGCTGAACCTAGCCTGCGCAAACCCCTTGCCGAAGTCAGGCACCTTTCAAACTTCGTGATGTAATGACCGGAATCATCCGCAACATTGTATGGGAAACCTGTCACAAGCAATGAATCAATCAACCGTTTCCTTGTTGATACTGATATGGGCTTACCATTGAGGCTGGCCCCTTTCCCCCTGGAAGCCATGAATAGCTCCCCGCATACCGGATTCAATACAACTCCAAGGATAACCTCGTCTTTATGCATCAGGGCGATGGAGACAGCAAATATGGGCAGCCCATGGGCGAAATTGGTGGTACCGTCCAGCGGATCCACCACCCAAAGAAAAGAAGATCCATCATTACTGCTTGCACCACTTTCTTCCGCAAGAATTGAATGACCAGGAAACCTCGCTGATATGATATCGCATATAACCGACTCCGATGCATAGTCAGCATCGGTCACCAGGTCGATGGGACCCTTTTTCCCGACCCTGTCAAGTTTACCAAAATGCTCAATCAGGACCTTTCCAGCCTCATAAGCGGCCCTGATCGCCGTGTATCGTATTGCTTCATCCATTGGGCTGAGTGCGCTCTCTACTCTATTTATGGTGACCGTGTTTCAGGCAATAAGCACTCGCTGGCATTTACTCCGCAACGCCTTAATAATAAATGATTTTTTATACCCCCCCATTTCCCGTCACGGATTCAGGATGTTTCTTAAACTATAATGCCCGGCCACGACTAAATCAATCCTTTTCGGAAAAATCACTGTGAACAGGCCCTGCTGAACGTGAAAAGACTATCTTGCAACAGGCATCCACCAAGGGGCCAAGGCTATCCTTGTCCTTGGCACAAACAGCAATACCACCGATCTGTTCCTCGAGCACTTTTGCTTTCTTGTTTCCTATCATGTCAGTCTTGTTCAAAGCGATGATCCTGGGAATAGCGTCCAGATTCATCCTTGCAAGAATTCTTTCAACCGCCCTCACCTGGGCTTGCATACGCGGACTTGAAGCATCAACAACATGGATAAAAAGATCAGACCCAGCGAGCTCCTCCAGGGTTGCGGCGAAGGCTGAAACAAGCTCACCTGGAAGATCACGGATGAACCCGACGGTATCAGAGAGTATAACCTCCCTTTCCCTTGGCACACGGAGTCTCCTTATCGTGGGATCGAGCGTTGCAAAAAGCCTGTTTTCTGCTCTCACGCTGCTGCGTGTAAGGGTATTGAGAAGGGTGGATTTGCCGGCGTTTGTATACCCTATGATGGATATCACAGGCACCTGGTTTTCTTTCCTTTTCTTTCTCTGCTGGAGTCTCTGCTTTTTTATCGCTGCCAGGCGCTTTTCAAGCCTTGCTATTCTGTCCCTTACCCTTCTGCGATCCACCTCGAGCTTTGTTTCACCAGGCCCTCTTCCACCGATGCCGCCGGCCAGTCGTGAAAGTGCGGTATTCTTCCCCACAAGCCGCGGCAGCATGTAGCGTAGCTGCGCCAACTCCACCTGGATCTTCCCTTCCATTGAGCGGGCCCTCTGGGCGAAGATATCAAGAATCAACTGGGTTCTGTCGATCACCCTCATTTCGACCTTACCTGTTATGGAACGCATCTGGGAAGGCGAAAGCTCCTGGTCAAATACAAGCAGATTCGCACCCTCCTGCATGGCGGAAACTGTCAAGTCTTCGAGTAATCCCTTACCGGCCAGGTAACGTGGATCAACCCTGCGCCTGTGCTGGATAATCGTCGAAAGGACATAGATCCCGGCCGACTCGGCCAGATCACGCAGTTCTGCCATGGATTCGGCTGCTTCCCTTTTCGGCCCGTTTGTAACCGAAACAAGTATCGCCCGGTCCTTATGATCACCCACATGGTATATACGCTGATAACCTGCAAGCTCCTGTTCTATTCCCCTGACAAGACCGGCAAAATCTATTTCCCCTCCCTTTGGATCCAAGGGTGGAAGCAGCCTGTAAGGCAGGACAGCATCTTTTGCAGGCAGCAGATGGGCCGCATGAATTAGTTCAGGCCTGCCTTCACTGCTGAAGGTAACAGCGGCCATCATATCGAGACACAAAAGTCTTAAGTCAGTCAGGTCATCTCCACTTAATCCTTCATTTGCAATATGTGTATGAATACAGCGCAGACCTTTCAAGCGGCCAGGCGGCGTCGGATACGACGCTGTATCGGGTATCATAATACGCCTGTGATCTCCCACGATTACGGCAAAAATCTTGCCGTTCCTATCGATCAGGAGCCCGACTTGCCTTTTGATACCAGCAGATATTTCACAAATCTCGGAAAGTACATCATAGGAGATCAGCTCCTCTGGAGGAATCCTCTTTTTGTAGAGTGATTCTATCCTTTTTATGACCTGGGCGCGCAGACCTCTAAGGTTCCCGTATGCGGACTTCATTTACCGATAGACCTCAAAATTTTCCCTTGTTGCTTGAAAAAAACTGCAACGGCCATGCCCAAAAGCCTTAGGGGCGTTTTTCGAACGCCAAGCCCCTACTGGCTGGCATGGATGCATGAAATAATGCATAATAATAGCTGAAAAAAAGGCTGTAAAAAAGAAAATTTCAGACGGGTTGAGGATCCTGGAAGGCAAGCTTTTCGAAAAGTGTATACTTCCCCACAAAAGCTAGTTTGAATTTCCCTGTAGGACCGTTACGGTGCTTGGCCAGATGAATCTCAGCAAGGCCGCGCTCCGGATTATTGGGATCGGTGTTGTATACCTCGTCACGGTATATAAATAGAACAAGGTCGGCGTCCTGCTCCAGTGCCCCGGATTCACGCAAATCTGCAAGCTGAGGCCTCTTGTCACTCCTGTTTTCCAGCTGCCGGTTCAACTGAGAAAGCGCAATTATTGGGACATGGAGTTCCTTTGCAAGGCCCTTCAAGGACCTTGAAATCTCTGAAATCTCGAGTTCACGTCTTTCAGCCCTCTTGTGCGGAACCATCAACTGCATGTAATCGATTATTATAAGACCTATTCCCGCCTCTTTTTTCACACGCCGGGCAAAGGTTCGAATATCTATGGCGGTCAGATCCGGAGCCTCTATGATATGTATAGGGGCCTCGGCAAAAACCGCGGCTGCGTCCAGGAAACGCTGCCACTCCTCGTCATCTATACGCCATGGAGACCTTATCTTGGACGAATCGAGCCTGGCCTCTGTGCTGAGCAGGCGGGTGATAAGCTGCTCCTTGGACATCTCAAGAGAGATGAAAAGCACGCCCACATCGGCCTCAACAGCAGCATAGCGGGCAAAGTTCAGGGCGAGAGCGGTCTTTCCCATAGACGGCCTGGCAGCCAGTATCACAAGATCCGAGGGCTGGAAACCCGAGGTCAAATCATCGAGCTGATCAAACCCTGAAGGTACACCGGTAACCCTCGAAGGATTGGCCTGTTTTTCCTCGAGTATGTCAACCACCTCGTGCACAATGGGGCCGATGGAGAAAATCTTTTGGTCCGTCCTGTTTTCAGTAATGGCAAAAAGCGCCTGCTCTGCGTAATCTATTACGCTCTCCACATCCCCTGCAGGGTCAAAACACATGTTAACGATCTCGCTGGCGGCCCTGCTCAACCTTCTCAATATGGCCTTTCCCTTAATTATCTCTGCGTAACGCCTGGGATTAGAAGGCACAGGTGCGGTCTCTATAATTCTTGCGAGATATACCCCGCCTCCCACCTCATCCAGCAGTTTCTTTTTTCTCAACCGGTCTGCCAGGGTGACAAGGTCCACAGGTTCGCCCTCGGAATAAAGCTCCAGCATTGCCTCAAAAATCTTCTGGTGGGACTTCTTGTAAAAATCCCCGGGCCTTAGCATATCCGCTATATCAAGCAAGGTGTCGTTATCCAGCAGAATCGCAGATATCAAAGACTCTTCAGCCTCTAAATCCTGAGGTGGCATCCTGTGAAGAGGTATCTCCTTTTTGTCAAACTCCATACGGGCCATTTCATCTATCCTGCAAACTGGTCAAGTCTATCTTTTTCCGGCCGGCGGCGTAAACAAACAAACGGGTCTGTGAAAAACCGGCTATCATTATTCTGGTTCAAGCGGGATCAACAGGTACATCCGCTCCAGGACTGCCAGGTAACACGTAGGCGTAAGCGACATTATCGTTTGTCCTGTAACGCTCCAGTTTCTTTTTGAGCTGTTTCACAATATGATAAATCTCACCTTGCTTCTTCATCTCTTTCTGCACCAGGCTTATCGAATGGATCACAGAAGTGTGATACCTGTTGAAATGGCTTCCTATATTCTTATACGAGGCCCTGATAAGTTCCCTCGCAAGAAATATGGCAATATGTCTTGGTTTTGCATGAATCTGCTTGCGTGAGCGCGACTCAAGATCCGATACATTTATCTGGAAGGCATCCGCCACGACTTCCTTGATAAGGCTTATGCTGAGATTGGAGCATCTTTTTAATTCCGAAAGTTCTTCCATAACCAGCTCCACCGAAGGGGATGTCCCGAGAAAACCGCATCTGATCAAGATCCTGTCCACGGCTGATTCAAGCAAGCGGACATCATTGTCCAGTTCACTGGCGATTACTTCAATAACTTTGTTAGGAAACCTACAGCCCCTTTCCTTCGACCTGTGCTCAACTATCTTGAATCTTGTGTCAAAATCCGGAGGTAGAATCTTGGTGTTGATAAACTGGGACATACGCGAAAACAATGGTGCATGAAACTTTTTTATATCTTTTAACGGCAATGCGGTTGAGCATACAATTCTTTTCCCCGCCTCCATTAGATAGTCAAGAACCGTGAGAAGCTCGAGCTGTGTCCTGTTTCTGCCCGCAAGGGAGTGGATGTCATCTAGCAAAAGCACATCGCACGCCTCCCTGTAGAATTTCTTAAAGGTATTGTAGGATCCAGCTCTCATATTATTTGTCATCTCTGTCGTAAAATCATCCGCCGTAATATACATAACACGGAACCGAGGGAATTTCTCAAGGATCCTGTGACCTATCGCCTGGGCCAGATGTGTCTTTCCCATGCCGGTGTCAGAGGAAAAAAGAAGAGCTCCAACCCCTCCCTTGCGCATAGATGCCAGATCCAATGCCGCCTCATAGGCGAACCTGCATGAATCACCTACTATAAATCGCTCAAATACAAATTTACGGCTTAATATCCTCCCGAAATAGGGAATTACCGACCTGTCCAACACAGGCCTCTGCCTTGCGGCGTCACGATACGCCAGGGCTTTTCCAGTTCCGGTTGTCATCTTTTTCGGCTTGTGGGGCAAGACTTCGAAGACCACGTCTATTTGTCTTCCCGCTATTCGCTCTACCTCTTCCTCGATAATCTTTTGAAAATTCGCCTTAATCCTCTTTTTTACAAAAAAATTCCGGCATCCGAGCACCATGCGGTTGTCTGATAAATCAAGAGGCTGCAACGGAGCAATCCAACGCTCGAATACATGCGAAAGAACACGGTTCTGTAATGCGATCTTCGATTTTTCCCACAAAGTTTTCATGCCCAGCTTCTCCAAATTCCTATGGTTTCAGGGTTGAATATATCGATAATCAGTTACGCCCGGCCCTATGGACCCAGGCATGACATGGACTGGATACAGAAAAATATACTTGTGACAAGAGTCGCGGGTATGTGAGGCCAGGCCCCACCAGTATAAACAGCATATCCGGAAATGAGTCGCCATATGATCCATACACGAATTCCGTACCTAAACCATAAATAGAAAGGTAAGTTTAATCCGAACAAAGAAAAAAGAATAAAAAATAAAGAATAAAGAATAATATAGATCAGCCCAATGCCTTTGAAGCATTCACAATAAAGACATTGATCTTGGGAAAATCTCCCAATCCTTACTGCAGAGAAGAAAGGTGTTTATAGATCAAAAACGCTACCAGTCATAGTTAATATAACAACGAAATGCAAATGCTTGTTTCCCTGTTTTTCCTATCGGAGACCTGCATTTTTGACATTTCTTTATATGCCTATAATATAGGTCTTCTCAAGAAATTATAAGCAAAATTCTTGGATTTTCTGGTATAAATTCATGGCATAAAATTATTATAAGAAATCAACCGGTTGAATGAAATTCAAAACAAAAGCGATCCCATCAGAAGAGGAGGCTGAACTTTGATTTTCAATGAATTTCGTATTATTTAACTGATTTTGAAAAGCAAAGCATGGGATAGATTACCGCTAAGGAAGTCCCCGGAATGCCGGCGGGATAATCTCTTTTTTCTCCCCCTGAAAGATATGAGGTATATATATTACATCCGACATCAAATCAAACGGCAAAAATCCAGAGTCCCGGCCGATTTCATCGATGATTTAAACAAACGATTATCATTATATTTTTCAATATGTTAAAAAAATAACCCTTGAAAAACATTTTAAAACGGGCATTTTTTTTGCCTGATGTTTTGCCTTTAATTATAGAGTGTTATTAATTGAGCCAAGGGTATCAATGCGGTATGCTATTCTAATCGTTTCTTTTATTTTAATAGCTTTTTGAAAAATATCACGGCCGATCGCCCCAAGCCCCGACAATCCTGGATTTATTTTTTTTTGCCATGTAATTACAATAAGTTATAATTAATGGACTCGTAACTTTTCATGATTAGCGGCAATCCCTCCCCGGTATGAAAAGAGGCTTGTCTTTCTCACCGGCCCTGGAGGTGTTTTCACGGTAAATCCATCATCCGGCCGAGGGCAATTCAGCCCCGGCCGGGGGGAAACCCCGCCCGTTTGCAGAATGCAGGTTATACCGGTGCGATGGTGTAAACACACAGAGTGTATCCAGCCATCCAGACAAATCCAAGCATATGTGCTTTAATATTTATAACTGAAATTGCACGGTACGGAATAATTTGCCTTCTCCAAAACAAGCTTTTCCCGTAATAAGATTTTTTATAAAAATTTGTGATTTCCTGCTTAAACAGAATGGACATATAATTTTATTTCAATTAAATAGATTATGTGCTTGGCTGATCTTATTATAAAACCGCATTGAGTTTTTTTATCTTTTTCCTAGGGTGATGGACCCGAAATAATTCAAAATTCCGAAAGAAAAACAAGCCATCACGAGTCGGGCACAAGGGGTGGAACATACCAAAAAATACGGCGAGCCACTTCGCGTGGAAGCGCAATTTACAACAGACAGACTTTACCGTGAAAACACCTCCAAAGCAGGGGGAGAAAAACGCCCCGGTTTTCATGCGTGTGGGTGATTGCAACTAATCATGAAAGTTTATGAAGATGATCGACTGCGCCCTGAGTCTTAATCGAAAACTTCAGGTGGACCATGCAAAAAAGAAAAAAAAATGTGATTAGAACAGGTATCGAAGCATTATACCTTTCGCCCCCGGAATGGATGAAAAACAAGCGCATCGGACTCCTTTGTAATGCTGCATCGTGCGATTCCCGTTACCGGCACGCGTCAGAACTCATAGATCAAGCCTTCCCGGGAGCATTGAGAGCCATCTTTTCCCCCCAGCACGGTTTTTTTGCCGAAAAGCAGGATAACATGATCGAGTCCGATCATTTTATTGATTCTAAACGGGGCATACCTGTCTATTCCCTTTACGGGGAAACCCGCATTCCAACTCCTGAAATGTTTGAAAAAATCGATGTTCTCATAGTGGATCTGCAAGATGCTGGGGCACGTGTCTATACATTCTTTACCACAATGGCATACTGCATGGAGCAAGCGGCAAAGATGAAGATAAAAGTGGTTATTGCGGATCGCCCCAATCCCATCGGCGGAAGACAAATGGAAGGCAACCTTTTAAGACCTGATTGCCAATCGTTTGTTGGCCGATTTCCCATACCCATGCGTCACGGGCTCACTCCCGGCGAATTTGCACGTTACATAAATACAGCCCATGAAATCAGATGTGACCTCGCCGTGATTCCCATGTCAGGATGGAAAAGAGTTATGTATTACAATGACACGGGCCTTGCATGGATACCGCCGTCTCCCAACCTGCCCACACCATCGACCGCCATGGTATACCCGGGCCAGGTTCTTCTCGAAGGGACCAACCTTTCTGAAGGACGCGGAACCACGCAGCCCTTTGAAATATTCGGAGCCCCTTACCTGGATACCGATGCAATCATCAAGGCCATGGGAGGACGCGATCTTCCAGGTGCTTTTCTCCGCCCCGTCATTTTCGAACCCGTGTCCAACAAATGGGCTAGCTCGACATGTCATGGTTTCCAGATCCATGTCACCGATCCCGGGAAATACAGCCCCTATGAAACATCGATCAGATTGATCGCCTCCATCTATCAACGCCATCATGAAGACGGTTTTGAATGGAAACAGCCCCCCTATGAATATGAGTGGGATCGTAATCCGTTCGATCTTATCACCGGAAACAGGCAGATCCGCGAATCGATCGAAGCCGGAATACCCGTAGATAAATTGAAAGAAAACTGGAAAAAGGAACTTGCAGGTTATCGCAAAGAGATTGAATCCTTTCTTTTATATGACTGATTGGGACCATGAATGAAACAAATATAGATTCTTCTCGCGTGAAGTGGAGACGCATGCTTTTCAAAGACAAAAAGGTATGGGTCAAATGCGATTCCAAAGGACAGCCGGTAATCGAAAAAAACAGGGCAAAGATTAAATACAACCTGGAACATTCGAGGGAGTACATGGTGAATCCAGGGAACCTGTCCCCCATTCCTGATGAAAATTTCAATAAAGACTCAGCCTCGCGAAGTTCTACCCAAAAAAAATGTCAAGACCGGGAAATATTAAAGCCTGAAACGAGAGAACCTGCTACCAGCACTATACCCTTCCCGGAAAACCATACCGACGCAATCATAATCTACACAGACGGGGCCTCGGCCGGCAACCCGGGACCGTCGGGTATTGGTGTGGTCATGGATTACCGGGGTAAAAGAAAATTCATATCAAGATATATTGGCAATGCCACCAACAATATCGCCGAACTCAAAGCCGTAAAAACCGCCTTGGAAAATATTAAAAAAAAGGATATTCCGGTCAGGTTATTTACGGACAGCAGCTATGTTCAGGGTTTACTCGAATACAAGTGGAAGGCCAATAAAAATACCGAGCTCGTTGAGGAAATAAGAAAGCTGATGGCCGGCTTCAAGGATATCTTAATAATTAAATGCAAAGGCCACAGCGGCATAAAGGACAATGAGCTTGCAGACAAGCTTGCTACAAGAGCTATTGAAACAAAGACCGACTCAATTTCCACAAATTATTAACAACCACCAAGAGGTGCAGGCATATTTCCGCCCGTATGCTTTTTTAATAACCCACTGATAATAACTGTTTTTATAAAATCCACAAATCGCCCGCCTGGATCCCGGGAATCAATCAGACAGCCCTACTATGTAAAAACCCGCAATCCTTCATAAAAACAGGATGCGGGTTATCGTGTAATAAAAAAACTGTTGAGTCTGTGTGCTGTTGTTGACCTATTTTTTGCCCTTTAGTTCTTCGATCTCTTTTTTCAGGGCTGCTATCTCCTGCTCCTTCTTCTCAATCTCGCTTGCGGTATCCTGGGGGAAATCACTTATCGAATTCTCTCTTTTCCACGTATCCTTCAGCTCGTCAAAGCCCAAGTACAACGCAAGACACCCCCCTAAAAGGAGCATTATCGGAATGGTACCCGCAAGAAGCTGCAAAAACGGCTTGAACCATACTGCAAGGCCGATTACCCCAAGAACTGCTGCAATGGCGCCACCGATCAAGGTTTTCATTTCATTTTCCTCCTTTTTGATTTATCTTTTGCACGTGAAATAAAACAATCCATCTGTTTCTGCTTGGCGTCTGTGTATGATACGGCTTCACTATGATACTAATTTGCAGCCTGAAATAATTCCTATCCCACAGGAACAAAACCATAGAAGTCAATAACGAATCTCTGCGAATCCATACCATAGGGGTTGTAGCGACGCAAGACCATTTTGACATACCGACAAGTATCATCACATGGAGCCTTGCCATAGATTCTTTCATTTCTCATCAGTATAATCAAGGGTTGCAAGGGAACCCGTAAATTTAATATTTAAAAATTTGCATCTATCGTGTAGACGCATTATATTAAATTAATATTCGGAATCCGTGACGGAAAAAAATATTTTGGCATAAAAATATTTTATTTTTAGCAAGTTACTCTAAAATGAGTAATAAAATGTTTTCGGCTTGCAATTAATCCGCCCTCCAGGGCGTTTTCCGCACGCCATTTTGCTTTGCCGGCGGCCAGCCCATATAGTTTGCTATTATTTTGTCCGGTTGACTTCCCGCATATAACATGCGGAAAAACCTTCACGGATCCAGGAAATAATAAATCTGAATTTGAGCCCGGGCGCTTTCTGAGTGAAACAGACGCGCCTTATTTATTTCCTGCTTATCATGGAGGATGCAATCATAGAGGATGCAATCGTAAAAAATCGAGATTCCGATCCTGAAACTATGATCCGGCTCGATTAAAAAAACAGATGATGGCTTGTAAACTTTAATGAATGATTGTCAGCTATCATCCCCTGGCATGAAAAGAAAAAATGGACGTTTATCTCCCCGATACCAGCAGGGGACAGGTTCACGGTAAAGACGAAACATGGAGAGAGATCCCATGGCATGGCTAAAAAGAACACCGGTTCTGAAAGAAACCGCGCGAAAAATAAATTCAACCAGCAATTTCCAGTATGAATTTTCACACCTCCCGCCTATAACCCGCGGGATTTTATGGCTTATCCTGCGGCTGCTTTTCGGGAGGATAAGAATCGATGAAAAAAACATCACCCGCTTAAAAGCGCTTTCAAAAGAAGGCATTATCATCTATGCGAACAAGTACAAGAGCCACTTTGAATATATACTGATCCAGACTCTCCTTTTCATGAAAAAGGCTCCCTATCCGGTCTTTGGATTCGATTATGTGTTTGTCTTTTTACAGCCGTTACGCTCGCTTGCCAGAAAAACCATCGAATACTTCCGCTATATCACAAAGAGAAGAAAAAGACCCGATCCTTACACTGACAATACCTATCGCAAAGCCCTTCTTTCAGGGGATTCGGCCCTCTTATCCCTGATAGAAGAAAAGGGACTATACAGGCGGCTTGTGGAATCCAGAAAAGATCCCGTAGACTTTCTGGTGGAGATGCAAAAAACCGTGGATACTCCAATATATTTTGTTCCGCAGCTCGTTGTTTACTCAAAGACTCCCCAGACCATCAGGCCCAAACTGATCGATCTTGTTTTCGGAACAAAGGAAAGACCTGGAAAGCTAAGAAGGCTTCTGGCTGTAATAAGGCGCCCGAAAAGCATATGGATCGAAATGCCAGAACCAGTATCCATAAAATCATTTATCGAATCGTCCGGGATCAGGGAACTTAGCCACAAGCAGCAGGTCACCGCCCTGAGAAGGCACCTCCTTGACATCATCAACATGCATCGCCAGAGCATCACAGGTCCCGATATCAAGACAAGGGAAGAGATAATGGAGGAGGTGCTAACCAACCCCGAGATTCAAAAGACCATTGCCCAATATGCCACAGAAGAAAAAAAATCGTTTTCTGCCGCCCAGAAGGAGGCAGCGGCATACCTTGATGAAATAGCTTCTAATCTGAATATAAAAACCATCCGACTCTTTGATATAACCCTGAGATGGATAATCAAATCCATGTTCGAAGGAATGGTGATCGACCAAGACGGCATAGAAAGCGTCAGGAAAGCGGCAAGAAACGGGCCGCTCATTCTGGTTCCATGCCATAAATCTCATCTTGATTATCTTATTATTTCCTATATTTTTTACAATCACAACATGCCATGTCCCTTGATCGCTGCGGGCAAAAACCTTTCATTCTGGCCGCTCGGTCCTATCTTCAGGGCAGGAGGAGCATTCTTTTTGCGCCGTACTTTCAAGGGTGAAAAACTTTATCCTGTGATTTTCAAGGCGTATATCCAGAAAGTGATCGAAGAGGGCTTCAACATAGAGTTTTTTATTGAAGGTGGAAGGAGCAGGACGGGTAAGCTCCTTCAGCCCAAGCTTGGATTTTTAACACTGGTGATCGATGCCTATCTCAAGGCTCCGTGGAGTGACCTTAATTTTATCCCTATATATATTGGCTATGACAGGGTTGTTGAAGAAGGGGCATATGTTCATGAACTATCCGGCGGGAAAAAAACGCCCGAAAACTTTATCAATGTCTTGAAGGCTGGAAAATTCCTGAAAAAAAAGTACGGAAAGATATATGTGAATTTCAACAAGCCTATCTCTTTGAAAGAACATATAGAGACGTTCAATGAATATGAAAATGCAGATGAAATTGAAAAACGAAAAATAAACCGGCGATTCGCAGAAAAGATTCTTGCCGCCATAAACCGCATGACCGTTGTTACACCGCATGCCGTTATGGCGTCAGGTATTCTGAACTCCAGCAAAAAGCGCTTCTATTACAAGCAATTGATGGATTGTGTCTATATGTACCTCAGGTACCTCGAATACAGACAGGTACCCCTGGCAGATACCCTGATAATGGATGCGGATTCGGCTTTTACAAGGGTTCTTTCAGATTTCATCCAAAACAAGTACATAGAAAAAGGAAGCAGCGAACTCCCGGTTACTGCCGAGTCGAACCCCATATTCACGGTAAACGAAAACCAGAGACAGAACCTTGAATACTACAAGAACAACGGGATAATATTTTTCGTGCCAGCAGCCTATACAGCGCTTGCAATACTGGCCCAGGATGCTTTTCAGTTTACCTCCGGCTCTCTTCATGACGATTACAGGGTCCTTTCTCAACTCTTTGAGAATGAATTCATCTTCGATCCCGATGAAACCATGGAATTCAACGTGCGTAAATGTATAAAGGCCTTCATAGAAGAGGCCATCATCATTCCCCATCCCAGCCTTCCTGATACCTACAACCTTACATCATCAGGTTTCAGAAAACTCCAGAAATTTGCGGCATTCCTCTTGCCCTATTTCGAATCATACTGGATAGTTCTGAATTACTATGCCAGGTATACCAAGCAATCGATTCTCTCGGACAAAGAAAATATCAAAAAGATCATGGCCCTGGGTGCAAGGATGTACAAACGAAACGATATAACAAGAAAGGAAGCCCTGTCCAGGATCAACTTCAGTAATGCGATACGTTTTTTCACTCGTCATGGACTTGAAAACCCGGAAAAGGACGCAGACAGGCTCAAGGAGTATATATCCCTGTTTGAAAAATTCATGAAATTCCTGTCTGACTGATTACCGCGACTTTCATGGATATGCCTGTAATCAAACTTGTACCCCCCTGCATGCTCTCAATCCGACATGAAGACAGAGCAGGCAGGGGGAAAACCGCTCCAGCGGTCTTGCCAGGTGTATTATCATGCTAAACCGTCTGTTCAAAGCTACATGGATGCACTGATTCTTTGCGCCGGTCTCGGGACAAGGCTCAGACCGCACACAGATGAAATTCCAAAACCACTGTTTAAAATCGGCGGCCGCCCCCTGCTGGAAATCACCATTGAATACCTGGCAAGGGCCGGCATAGGCAAGATAGTCGTCAACACGCATCATCTTCACCATGTAATTGAAGAGTATCTGGCGGCGACTTCTTTCCCTGTGCCGGTTATTTCCATACATGAGCCCGAAATACTCGGCACCGGGGGAGCCATACGTAACGCATACAAACTCATCGATCCCGGGACCTTTATCGTCATAAACGGCGATATAGTAACAGATATCGATCTTGAAAAAACAATCTCCTTTCACAAATCCCGAAGAGCGCCCGCTACTCTGGTCCTTTATGACGACAAAAACCAGAATTCCGTTGTTATCGACCAGGACCGTTACATCATAGGGTTTGCAGGATACGGGGACGAGGCCATGGCTGCAGGCGAAAACACCCGTACCCTGACTTTCACGGGGATACAGGTCCTCGAGCCGATTGTGCTTGACTTCATCAGTGGCTCTAACTTCTCCAGCAGCATAGACGCATACAGGGCAATGATAAAAAAGGGCCTCCCTCCCATGGGTTATGTGGCGGCAAAGCATGAAAAATGGTTCGATATTGGAACGCCGGAAAGATTTTCCGCGGCGTGCATTGATTCCCTTTTCCCGGAGGCATATTTTAATGCCACAGGGAGAAGGCCGGGCTCGAATATTTCGATTGTTCCTATTTGCGGTGACGGCTCTGACCGGAAATGGTACAGGGCATCATGTGACGGCCGTTCGCTAATCATATCAGACCACGGCATCCAGAGCAGCCCCGGCATAACCGAATTCGACTCGTTTGTTTACATAGGCAGGCACCTGGCCCAAAAGGGAGTATGCGTACCTGTGATCCACCTTTACGACAGGTTTTCCGGGCTGGTCTTTGTCCAGGATATAGGAGATTGTCATCTACAAACCGAGATCAAGTGTAACCTCCTTGTTGATGAAAAAAAAGTGATCAGGCGCTACCGCCAGGTGATCGATTCGGCTATGGAGCTATGGTTCAAGGGACTACAAGGATTTGATGGTAATTGGACTTATCAGACCAGGGCTTATGACAAGAAACTTATTATTGAAAAGGAATGCCTTTATTTTGTGGACGCCTTCCTGAAAGGGTTTGCCGGGATGAACATTGAAGGCCAGCAACTTGTGCCGTTGTTCTCCTGCCTGGCCGACAGGATCATGGAAAACGCTGTCCAAGGATTGATTCACCGAGACTTGCAGTCAAGAAACATCATGATTCATAATGATTCGCCCTATTTCATAGATTTCCAGGGGGCAAGGCCCGGTCCCATACAGTATGACATTGCATCTTTAATCATCGACCCCTATGTGAACCTTCCGGCAGGTATGCGAAACGAAATCGAGGCATACGCCTGTTTCAAAGCGGAAATCATGTTCAAAGCGAATCCTTCAAAATTTATTGCCGGCCTGCATTATTGCATGGTATCCAGACTTCTGCAGGCCCTTGGGGCCTTTGGATTCCTGTCTATCCAAAAAGGGAAAAGCATATTTGCAAGCTACGTTCCTGCTGCTCTTTGCAATCTTTCGGCCGTGCTGGATAATTTACCAGACCCATGGATTAAGGATTTAAAAAGGATTATTGATAAAGTGTCGATGGGACTTGATCCTGAAAAATTACCCGTAAAGTCTATGCGAAACAAGGAGATACAATGAAGACAAGGATTTGTGTAATGATTAACGGGCTCCCGGGCAACATGGCCCGAATGCTTTGCGAACAAGCGCAGGCCAGAGCCGGGATGGAAATCATACCCTACAGCCTGACCGGTCCTGAAATAACAGATGAAACATTTTTCCTGGAAGGAAAGGCGATCCGCCTTGTGCGTCCCGAGCAACGTGAAGATATGATTGAAAGTATAAAAAAAGAGGCCGGGCACTTTATTGCCATTGATTTCACACATCCGACCGCTGTGAACTCCAACTGTGACTTTTATTGTTCCCATGGCATCCCGTTCGTCATGGGCACCACAGGCGGGGACAGGGAGGAATTGACAAAACGCGTCCGCGCATCTGCTATATCTGCTGTTATTGCGCCTAACATGGCCAAGCAGATCGTTGCCTTCCAGGCCATGATGGAATATGCAGCCGCCAACTTCCCAAACCTGTTTTCAGGCTACTCCCTTGAGATCACAGAAAGCCACCAGAAGGGCAAAGCTGATACCAGCGGAACAGCAAAAGAGATGGTCAAGTATTTTAACCGGCTCGGCATTGATTTTACAACCGACCGTATCAAAAAAATCCGGGATCCCGAGCTTCAGCGGAAAATAGGGGTGCCGGAAAAATATTTAGACGGCCATGGCTGGCATACCTACAAGCTGGTATCCGAAGATCAGACCGTAATGTTTTCGTTTACCCATAATGTGTGCGGCCGCAACATCTATGCCCAAGGCACCTTTGACGCAGCAGCCTTTTTATGGGAAAAATTCTTTGTAAACAATGAAACAGGCAAAGTATACTCCATGATCGACGTTTTGAAACAGGGGGCAGACAAGTGAAACACAGCCGGACGTTGGCCAGATTCGCAACAATAATTGTTACATCGATATTTTTCGCGTTATCAAACCTTGGGGTAACAGATACCGCATGCTCAAAGGTCTTTCCGGCGCCAGGATGGAAGGATAAGCCCGATCCCATAGCAAGCCCTGATGCTGTCCCTGGCGGCCGGATATCATTTTTCGCGGGCCAGTATCCAAAGACATTGAACTACTACCTTGGGAGCGATTACGTTTCAGCCGAGATATTTTCACTGTTATACGACACGCTCCTTGCAAACGATCCTATCACCATGGAATTCATTCCGGGAATTGCGGACCGCTGGGAGGTTTCAGACGATAAGCTCAAGTTTCGCTTCCATATAGATCCCAAGGCAAAATGGAGCGACGGCCGGCCCATAACAGCAAAAGACATCCGTTTTACCTATGATGTTATAATGAATCCCAAGAATCTCACCGGGCCTCACAAAATAAGCATGGAGAGATTCTATCCGCCTGAAGTCATAGATGATTCAACCATTGTATTTACCGCAAAAAGTGTTCACTGGAAAAATCTGTTAGCCCTTGGAGGCCTTGTCATCCTTCCATCGCACGCATTTGGCAAAACAGACTTCAATAAAATCAACTTCAAATTCCCGGTGGTCTCCGGTCCATATACCATAAAAAAAATAGATGAAAATACTTCGGTCACCCTTGAAAAAAGGCCGGACTGGTGGCAGGCAAAAAGGCCCCGTTACAAAAACATTTTCAATTTCAAAACCGTAAAATTCTGTTTTTTTGCCGAACGGGAAAACGCCTATGAAGCATTCAAAAAAGGATTGATAGACATTTTCCCGGTATACACGTCCAGGATATGGGTAAGAGAAACCGGAGGCAAGGATTTCCAGGCAAACAGGATAATAAAGCAGAAAATATACAATAAAAAGCCCGTGGGTTTTCAGGGATTCGCAATGAACATGAGGCGCTTCCCGTTTAACGACCTGAGGGTTCGTAAAGCAATGGCACTCCTGCTTGACAGGGAAAAAATGAACCGCACGTTGATGTATTCACAATACTTCCTGCATCGCTCATATTACGAAGACCTCTATGACGACACACATCCATGCCCCAATGAACCTATCAGGTTCAACCCCAAGGCAGCCGCGAAACTCCTGGATCAGGCCGGATTCAAGGTAGATCCTCAAACCGGTCTAAGGAAAAAAGGGAAACAGACTCTTGCAGTACGCTTTCTTACCAGGTCGGCTGCAACAGATAAATTCCTTGCCATATATTCCCAGGATCTGCGTAATGCAGGCATAAAACTTGAAATTGACAAAAAGGATTGGGCAGCATGGGCAAAAGACATGGATACGTTCGACTATCAGATGACCTGGGCAGCGTGGGGAAGCGGAATCTTCAAGGACCCTGAAGGGATGTGGGCTTCATGGGAGGCCGACAGGAACGGTGGGGCTAATATAACCGGTTTCAAGAATCCCAAGGTAGATGAATTGATACGGGAACAAAGAACCATTTTCGATCTTGATAAAAGGAACGAAATTCTCCGTAAAATTGATCAGATAGCCTACAAGTCCTTCCCTTACGTACTTTTATGGAATATTGATTACACAAGGATTTTGTACTGGAACAAATTCGGGCGTCCTGAAACCATACTTTCAAAATACGGTGATGAATTCTCGGCTATTGCATACTGGTGGGATGATCCCAACGCCCATGACGCTTTACTGGATTCCATAAAAAACGATTTTCCACTGCCGGCAGAACCGGAAGAGATAAGGTTTGACGAAATATTCAGCAAATAACTTCGACAAAATCAGGCCACATCATGGCTTTGCACGAATTGCATTGCCTTTGGAGCAGCAGGCATTATAACTAAACACTAGTTTTTATCTAGCAATTTACTAGCAATCTTTTCGATACAAGAACCTTGTTATAAAAGCTAATAGAAGATAATACATGTTATAAACGTTTAGTATTGCGGCAATTTCCACAGGCAAACCAAAAGGGGCAAAAACCATGTTTCC
Source organism: uncultured Desulfobacteraceae bacterium (assembly GCA_964451355.1). Lineage (GTDB taxonomy): Bacteria > Desulfobacterota > Desulfobacteria > Desulfobacterales > Desulfosalsimonadaceae > CAYVIE01. The sequence goes on along the minus strand of CAYVIE010000009.1, from coordinate 10,199 downwards.
CACAGACTCTCTGGCCATACCGGGCAAAAAACAAAAAAAGATCATATCCGTGGAATCCTTAAGGCAAAGCGTGAGACACCTTGCCGAGGGAAGAGAACTCTTCTCTTTTCCGGAAAGAACAGCCTTTCTGGAGGCCTTTGGAAGCCATGCGCTGGCATATTCCACATTGCAACCCGGAATGTCATATTTCGATGTCCCGGGCAAGGGATATGTGGCTTACATGAGAAAATGGGGCGTCGATTTCGTCCTATCCGACCCTGTATGCTCCACCGAAGATATTGATGAAGTCCTCACAAAATTCATATCTTCCCACGGGAAGCGGAAAAACTTCGGATTTGCCCAGGTGACGGAGCCGGTCGCCATGTACCTGCACAAAAATCATGGAATGTATGCCACGCAGTTCGGCATCGAGACTATTGTTGATCTTGATTCATGGAGCCTCTCCGGGAAAAAGAAACAGGTGCTTAGAACCGCGTGCAATCAGGCGAAAAAAAAGGGAATAAGGATAATAGAATCAGAAGATTCAGATGAATGCCACAGCATCTCGGCCGAATGGATGAAGACACGGAAAATCAAGCACCGCGAGATAGTTTTTCTGATCAGGCCCATGGACATGGCATACCAGAAGGATACAAGGAAATTTTTTGCTTACATGGGCAAAGAGCTGATTGGTTTCGCCTTTTTCGATCCCATATACCAGGATGGCCGGGTCATTGGTTACATACCCAGCATCTCCAGGTTCAGAAACATTTTCAGGCAGGGAATATTTTATGTGATGATGGTAAAAGCCTTCTCAGTATTCAAAAACGAGGGGGCAAGGTTTGTGAACCTGGGGCTATCACCGGTTGGCAAACTGGACAAAACAGACCATCCACACGAATCTAGGATCCTCAAAGCCCTTGAGAGACTCCTGTTCGAATACGGCAACATGATCTATAACTTCAAGGGACTTCAGTTTGCAAAATCGAGGTTCGGCGGTAAAGAGCACAAGGTCTATTGCTGCCATCATGCCGCCCTGCCGGCATTCAAGCTCGCTGGACTCTTCAAGACAGCAAATTTCTTCTAGTTCAGGCAGGCTGAGTCTGCGTATACGCCCACTCCCCGCCTGGCCCCTTCCCCATAAAAACCCATAACCATGCAGGACCAGATGTTACGGGGGAGAGGATGTATTTGTATTCCAATCCGGCTCTTCTGGAAAGGCCATGATTGATGATCTCGTAAAAAAGCGTTTTCGCTTTTTACCGTGAAAACACCTCCAGGGTCGGGATGAGAAACAGCCTTGTTTTCATGCCCGGGGGTGATTGCCGCTAATCATGAAAGTTTACGAGATCATCATGATTGCGCGGTAATATTATCAGGGGCCTTGCTCTTTTGCCGATTTTGAAAATCATCATTGAATATATCTACAGCCGCCCAGCCCAGAACAAAGTCAAGCAGTTCGCCAGGATTAAAACCAAGGCGAAGGCTCGGACCCGCAGCAAGTATAATCTCTAACTGTGTAAAATAGTATTTAGGATAGACAACATAATTTCCAATACCATCGACATGGTCGAACCAGTAAGGAACACTCGTAAAAGGGAAGAAACTAGCTGCACTGAAGCACTTACCTCTCTGCCGGGCAAGGTCAGGTTGGCCTGCTTTTCCGAATACCGGATGATAGCCCCTTCGCGCAAAATTCTCGGTAGCCAAAAGAAAGAAGTAACCAACATCAATCGTTCCCCGATCCATCATGGCAGGGGGGCCTTTGGAGGAATAGAAAAAAACCCCACCCCTCAACCCGAATCTGTCATTCTGGTACATAAAAGGCGTGATATGGATCGGGCCGATCCTGGCCTTGGCCCCTACCCCTGTCCCGAATGTAAGGGTGAATATGTCTGCAAAATCATGGCTGCGATCCACAAGATAGCCCCCGGCACCGGCACAACCAGAAAAACAAACTGCAAGGAAAAGGATTGCTATATTAATGTTCTTCATATTGGCATAGCACTTAAACACCCCCTACCACCTGTCTATGGATCAATACATCAAGGGGTATATTCATGATACAAGTTCAGATAATTATTATCCCAATAATTCATCAAATTAGAACAGGCAAGACTGCATACAAAATGGTCTGGGCTTAACCCTGATCTCGGATCCTGGTTTCCGGATACAGCTCAAATACGATTTCTTGGCCGCCAATTTCTAAAAAAATTGAGTAAGGACTCTGGTTCAAAAGCGAAGCAAAAATGATGAGCTCGTAAAAAATCCCTCAGAGATAAGTATAATAAGTGCCGGGAACGTCCTGCATTCATCCGGAAAGCTCCCTGACCAGATCGAAGACTCGCCTTATGGCGGTATCAAGTCCTTCTGGTTTCGAACCGCCGGCCTGAGCCATATCAGCCCTTCCCCCACCCCCTCCACCGACTTTGGGGGCAACATCTTTTATTATCTTGTCTGCCTGTATCCTGCCGGTCAAATCTTTAGTAACGCCAGCTACAAGCATGGCCTTCTTCCCGGCTCTGGCGCCAAGCACCACAACCCCGGAGCCGAGTTTTTCCTTGAACCTGTCTGCAAGACTCCTGAGAGCCGCAGGAGAATCCGCTTCAACGGTTCTGGCGATCACTTTAATACCGTTGATCTCTCTTGTCCCGCCATCATCGCCGGTCATTCCGGCACCAGCAGAAAGCGCGGCAATCTTCAGCTTCAGATCAGAGATCATTTTTTCCTGTCTCTTTTGTTCCGAGAGAAGCGACTCTATCCGCGCAGGGAGTTCAAAAGCGCCTGATTTCAAAAGATCAGAACACCTGGAGATGATCTCCTGCCATGCTATCACCTGCTCCACAGCGCCCATCCCGGTGACAGCCTCGATTCTGCGTACACCAGAAGCCACGCTTGACTCGGAAAGGATGACAAGGATGCCTATATCTCCCGTCCTGGCCGCATGGGTACCGCCGCAGAGCTCCCTGCTGTAGTCTCCGATCGAGACAACGCGGACCGTGTCACCGTATTTTTCCTCGAAAAGCGCGACAGCCCCGCTTTTGACAGCCTCTTCCATGGTCATAACGCGGGTTTCCACGTTGATGTTCTCAATAATTTTCGCACAAACACGCCTCTGGATCTCGACTATCTCCTTTGCGTCCAACGAGGAAAAATGTGTAAAGTCAAAACGCAGGCGATCAGGTGATACCATGGAGCCCGCCTGCCTTACATGATCCCCAAGAACCTCGCGCAACGCCTTGTGAAGCAGGTGGGTGGCGGTATGGTTTCTTGCCGTAGCCGCTCTCTTTTCAGCATCCACCATGAGCGTCACTGATGTACCAACACCGGCCCGGCCGGATATCACCCTTCCCTTGTGAACTATTATGCCTGAAGGATCCTTTAACGTATCTTCTATCTCGATTCTGAAATCAGCGCCGTCTATGAAACCGGTATCACCCACCTGTCCGCCTGACTCTGCATAAAAAGGAGTCTTTGTGCAAATCACATCGACCCTGCTCCCTGTTTCAGCCAGATCCACGGATTTTCCTTCCATGGCGAGCATGGTTATGACCGAGTCAACCACGAGGGTATCATACCCCACGAAACATGGCACAGGAGATTTTGAGGCTATATATTCACGGATAGCATCATTTGACTGACTGAAAGAAACCTTTGTTCTTGAAGCTTTCTTCCTGGCCTCCATGGCTGAACGAAACCCCTCTTCATCTACTATAAACCCCTTTCCTCTAACCACGTCTTTTACGATATCCACGGGGAAACCGTAGGTATCGTAAAGCTTGAAAATCAAATCCCCGGGAATGACCTTTTCATCCGAAGACGAGATCCGCTCCAATGCATCAGACAGCAGCTTGAGTCCATTGTCCAGGGTTTCCTGGAATCGTTCTTCCTCGTTTTTGACGACACCGCGGATCAGTGAATCCTGGGCGGCAAGCTCCGGGTATGCGTCCCTCATGCACTCGATCACCGGGACAACCGTTTGGTGCAAAAAAGGCCTGGTGAGGCCAAGGTTCCTGCCGTAGCGAATAGCCCTTCGCATAATGCGGCGCAACACATACCCCCTTCCATCGTTTGACGGAAGGACACCGTCTGCAATAAGGAATGCGGCCGCCCTGCTATGATCCGCTATCACTTTCATGGCCACATCTTTTTCAGGATCATCACCCAACACGGTTTGCGATATCCGGCCAATCACATCGAAAATGGGTGCAAACAAATCGGTCTCAAAGTTGGTTTTTACGCCCTGAAGTACGGCCGCGATTCTCTCAAGGCCCATCCCGGTATCTATGCTAGGCGAGGGCAAGGGCGTCATATGGCCGCTTTCATCCCTGTTATACTCCATGAAGACAAGGTTCCAGATCTCCAGGTACCTGTCACAGTCACAGCCCGGACGGCAGTCAGGCCTGCCGCACCCCATCTCGGGACCACGGTCTATCAATATCTCAGAGCATGGCCCGCACGGTCCGGTATCGCCCATCGCCCAGAAATTATCCGCCTCGCCCAGGCGCACGATCCTCTCTGGGGGCACACCTATGATCTTATTCCATAAATCATAGGCATCATCATCGTCTTTGAAAACCGAGACCCAAAGATCCCGTGGATCGAGCCCGAAATCTCTTGTCAAAAGTTCCCAGGCAAAGGCTATGGACTCCTTTTTGAAATAATCACCAAAAGAAAAATTGCCGAGCATCTCAAAGAAGGTATGATGCCTTGCCGTATAACCTACATTTTCAAGATCATTATGTTTACCCCCGGCTCTTACACACTTCTGGGAAGAAACAGCACGGGTATAATCGCGTTTTTCCTCTCCGAGAAAGACCCTTTTGAACTGAACCATACCTGCATTAGTGAAAAGCAAGGTGGGATCGTCATGAGGAATAAGCGAAGAACTCCGCACCACGGCATGTCCGTTTGCAGCGAAATAATCGATAAAACGCTTGCGTATCTCGTGCCCCTTCATATTGCGCCTTTGTAATGGGTTGAATTCAAGCCGGAGCGGGTATGGATGAACCCCGCCCCGCCATATGGTTCCGTGATTTGGGGTGCATACTCACGCCACCCTGTTATAATGAAGCTCCACTCCGGCTGCTTGTCCCGCCTTCCAAAACCGTGACTATCCCCGGCTTTTCTTTTCAGGCGGTGTATCTGCAACTCCTTCCTGCTTTTCCAGTCCCATGGCGGCTTTTACCTTTGACTTTATCTCCTCGTATTTATCGGGTTGCTGGATAAAATATTTCTTTACGTTTTCACGGCCCTGTCCCATACGTTCTCCGCCATAGGAGTACCATGAACCGCTCTTTTCAATGATCCCCAGATCAACCCCTATATCTACCAGCTCCCCTTCCGTCGAAATGCCCTTGCCGAACAGGATATCGAACTCTGCCTCCTTGAACGGAGGGGCGAGCTTGTTTTTGACCACCTTGGCTTTCACCCTGTGCCCGATTATTTCCGGCCCTTCTTTTATAGGCACACCTTTGCGCACCTCGATCCTGACAGAAGCATAGAACTTCAGGGCGTTGCCGCCTGTAGTGGTCTCGGGATTCCCATATACAACCCCTATCTTCATCCGGACCTGGTTTATGAAAATGACGGATGTATTGGTCTTGCTGATAGTTGCCGTAAGTTTTCTCAAGGCCTGGGACATAAGCCGTGCCTGAAGGCCCATGTGTGAATCACCCATCTCACCCTCTATCTCGGCCCTGGGTACAAGCGCTGCCACCGAGTCGATCACGAGTATATCCACCGCACCGCTTCGCACCAGCATATCTGCTATCTCGAGGGCTTGTTCACCTGTATCAGGCTGGGAAACCAGGAGTTCGTCGGTGTTGACACCGAGTTTCTTGGCATAGATTATATCCAGAGCGTGCTCAGCATCTATAAATGCGGCTATTCCGCCCTGCTTTTGTGCTTCTGCAACGGTATGAAGGGCAAGCGTGGTTTTCCCTGACGCCTCGTTGCCATAAATCTCGATGACACGACCCCTTGGCAGGCCACCAATGCCCAGGGCCTTGTCCAGCAATAGCGAACCCGTCGGTATGGACGGAACATCCATAACAGGACTGCTGCCCAGGCGCATGATCGAGCCCTTCCCGAATTGCTTCTCTATCAGACCGATGGCGCTCTGAAGTGCGTCGTCCCTCTCCTTGGATCTTTCCATAGTCATCCTCCTGGAGTTATTCATCAGGCCATGCGTTCTTCATGATGAATAGCGCCAGCCTGGTTCACAATACTACGATCATACGCTGAACAAGTATGAATCACCTTTTTCAAATTCAAGTATTCCCATCAGAAAGGGCGAAAACAGCCCTTTTAAAATAAATCGGCCCGGACTGCGTCAAGCGGCTTTCAAAAAGAGTCACCGCCTTGACAGTAAAAGATCCCATCTCCTGGCCGCCATGCCTTACAATTACATCGGCCAGCCTTTCCCCTGAAACCCTGGATTTGAAGCGCCCCAGGGTGAGATGCGGGGAAAACCGCTTATCCCTGGATAAACCTTCCTTGGCAAGGGCTGACTCAACCGCCTCCCAGACCATAGCAAGCGAATTGGTATCCCCGGATATACCCGCCCACAGAACCCTTGCGCCCCTCATGCCTGGAAACACTCCCAAACCAGACGCGCCAAGCGGGAATGACTTATACCCGGATACAGCTCCATCAACGGCTGCGCAAAGCTGATCGAGCATCAGTTTGTCAACAGCCCCCAGGAACTTCAGGGTAAGGTGTATATTTTCGGGTTTTACCCACCGTACCGGAAGTCTGTATTTTTTTAAATCCTCTTGAAGTGATCCAAGTGAGGTCTTAATATGTTCCGGCAGGTCAACAGCGATAAAAAGGCGTAACCTATCTGACGATTTAAAAGAATTTTTCCTACCCATCAGTAGTAAACCCCTGGTACGCCCAGGAGGATACAACCTAATCCCAGAATGATTCTGCATATGAATCCAGCCGCCACGTCATCGGCCACGATTCCGACACCGCCGGAGATACTCCTGTCTATAACCCTTACGAACCATGGCTTCTAGATATCGAACATCCTCAAAAATATCAAGCCTGCAGCAGCAAGGGAAAAAGAAAAGGGCAAACCGAAAAACGTAACCCCCATACCAGACACCTCGTCTATCACCACCTCGGGGGGATCTTCTTTCCCGATCATAAGCGCTGCCTCTTTTGAAATCCACGCAGAAAAACATATGAATCCAGAAAGAAAAACAGCACTCCAAAGCAGAGGGATACAGGACAACAGGAAATAAAGTGGGATCCCCAGCAGGGAGCCGACCGTGCCCGGCGCTACGGGAGACCTGCCTGCGCCGAAGCCGGTAGCAGCAAGTATGATTATCCGCCTTCTTATCATTTATGATCCAAAAAAACCCGCTGCACGATTTATTAGCCACCGCACTCCCTGATAGATTCGAGCCGAATGCAGATGATTCCCCTCCGGCAACTGCAAAAGTTTCCCAGCCCAATACCGGATTTTCCGCTGAGCCCGTCATTACTGCCCGTTTCTATTATCTGTTCTCCCGGCTGTCAAGGACTTGTTCTTTTCTGCCAACTCGTGTTCAGCCACAGCAGCGGCCATTGCGTATATATCCATCACGCTCGCATTCGAATCCAACGCGAGCCTCAGGCATGACTCGTACTCAGGAGCCGCCCTTATCGTTCCATCCGGCCTGGTTATCAGCTTGACCTCCACCTTACCCAAGGGAGTGGAGACCTGAACCTGCCTTCTTTCCAGAATCCGCCTTTCTGCATGGTAATACCTCAGCCCCGCGGCAGTGGTATGCTGCAGGATAGTTTCCGCTACATGATCGAGGGCATCGGCACGAACAAGAACCTGAAGCAGTATTCCCGGCCTTCCCTTCTTCATGGTGCCTGGTAAAAGAATACAGTCCAGGGCACCTGCCAGAAAGAGACGATCCCAAAGGAAACCATAAATTTCAGGATTCATGTCGTCTATTGATGTTTCCACCACGATCACACTATCCTTTGAGGTGACATCCACATGACCGCATACGATCCTCAAAAGATTAGGTCGCCCTGGAATATCCCTGTCACCCGCACCATAGCCTGTTTCAAGGACTTTCATGGGGGGGGGAGGCCCAAAACACGAAGCAAGGCTTGTCACAAGTGCGGCGCCCGTGGGAGTGACCAGCTCAAACGGAATGTCAGTGAATATGACCGGTATTCCAGAAAGCAGTTCCATGGTGGCAGGCGCGGGAATCGGGATGACACCATGATCCGAGTCTGCAAACCCTTTTCCAAGGGGAAGGGCCGAGGAATAAATTTTCCTGATTCCGAGGCGATCAAGGCTCAGGATCGATCCAACGATATCAACAATGGCATCTATGCCGCCGAGTTCATGAAAGTGCACATCCTGTTCACGGCATCCGTGGACCTTGGACTCTGCCCGGGCAAGGCGCGAAAAGACTTCCAGGGATTTTAATTTTACAACCTCAGGGAGTAATGAGCCCTCTATAATTTCTTTTATTTTCCCATAGTTCCTGCTTGATTGCTCCATTTGCGTTACAACAGATACAGAGACGCCCTGAATCTTTGACTTGTAAACCGTTGTTGCCTCGATCGTGAAACCGGTAGGAAGACCCGACTCCTTTATCCTTGATTCCACCCATTTCGGGTCGACTCCTAAAGAGACACATGCCCCTAGCAGCATATCGCCGCTGATACCGGAGAAGCAGTCCAGATATACTGTTTTCATTTCCTTAATAGAGCTTTCATTTTTTGGATTTTTTTCAACGGACCTGTAAAAGGCTGTCCACAACCTAACCCTGACAATCTGCAAGGGGCCGCGGGGCCGAGAAGGCGCAAGGCGAATTAAGAGTATACGGCAAACCGCCTTCCGACGAAGCATGACCCGGATGACGGACTTTTTTTGAAGTCCTCAATACAGGTAATCACATGAGTGCCTGATTACTACGGGCACCCGGCATGCCTGCAGATAATCCTGTAAAGGAATTCTGCGGATTTAAGCATGTCCCTGTGACGTATCCACTCCCTGGTGGTATGAATCTCTTGCATGCCCGTGCCTATGACCGCGGTAATTATACCCTTTTCAAAAAATATATTCGCATCAGATCCCCCTCCACTCATCCTCGGTTCCAGTCTGAATCCGAGGCTTTCAGCAGCGCTTTTGGCCTGTGTAACCACCGGGTGACCCAGAGGGATATCAGTCTTAGGGAAATCAAGGTAAACATCTGTTTCAATGCGCGGTAAACCAGCTACCGGGTCCTGGTCAGGAAAGGCGGCTGCCGCGGTTTCAAAGGCTTCAATAATCCGTTCTGTTATCAGATGCAATATCTCCAGATTATGACTTCTGACTTCTCCCTTCAGATCAACGCGGTCGGGGACAATATTGGTGGCGCCCCTGGAGTTGATAAGACCGATATTGCACGTGGTTTCGGTATCTATCCTTCCAAGCGCAAGCCCTGAAACAGCCCGACAGGCAACCATTATAGCGTTTATCCCCTTTTCCGGATCAGAACCAGCATGGGCTGCCTTGCCGAGAACCGTTATATGAAAACGATTAGATGCAGGAGCTTTTATTACGATATCTCCTATTTCGGAAGTGTCTAACGCATATCCATGTGAAGCCGAAATCAGGCTGTAGTCGAGATACTTGGCTCCGAGCAGGCCGACCTCCTCGCAGATCGTAAACACGAGTTCGAGCGGTGGATGAGAGATTCCGTCCTCTTTCAAGGCAAAAACCGTCTCTATGATCACTGCTATGGCGCTCTTGTCGTCTGCTCCCAGGATTGTTGTCCCGTCACTCCTGTAGATACCGTTTTCAAAAATCGGCCTGACCCCGCTACCCGGCTCCACAGTATCCATATGCGCAGAAATGAGCAATGGCGAAAGGTCTTCCTGCCCTGGAACTTTCACTATGAGGTTGCCCGTGTCGCTTCCTGTATGCCGCCCTGCATCGTCGATATAGATGTCGACTCCAAGTGGTTCAAAAAACTCTCGAATAGCCTGGGAAAGCCTTCCTTCACTCCCCGATACACTGTCAATGGAGACCAGTGATAAAAACGTTCCCTTCAAGCGTTCGGAATCTATCATGATGTCCCTTTGTCTGCTTGTGATTGTAAAAAAGGTTGACAAAAATCTTATAACAAAGCATTTGAATAATGTATTTTTGTTAGCGGAAGTGCCAAGCTCACTGGTGGGGCTCCCGGACTTCAAATCCGGTGTGGGGCGCTAAAACCGTC
>CAYVIE010000008.1:0-34305 GCA_964451355.1 uncultured Desulfobacteraceae bacterium | reverse complement strand
CGGAAAATGAAATGTTATCGTTAATCACGAGATTTTAAGCTATCAATCAGCCCGGTGTGAGGGCAAGAAAAATGATTATGCGAGCATTCCCATTCCAGGATTACACATGAAATGACCCCGAGGTGAAAACCGCGGGCCGGTTTCTGGACCGGCTCTCATGGCTTTCATGGTAACCGGTCACAATTAACTTGACGATCAAACGATCGTTTTATACATATGTTTGTCTGTCGGCGTTTGCTGTAATGGGAATCAATAACCGGAGGTATTGTGGGCAGGGCTGATCATAGAAAAAATCCCGGCAAGGAAGATACAAGAAACAGGATTCTGGATGCTGCGGAGGTTTTGTTCGCTGAAAAAGGATATTCCGCTGTCAGCGTCAGGGAGATAACCGCGTGTGCAGGGTGCAACCTTGCAGCCGTGAACTACCATTTTGGGGGAAAAGAGAACCTTTATTTGGCCGTATTCAAGGAAAGATGGATAGCAAGGGCAAAAGCTGTGCAATCTTATGCTGAGAGTCTTTTTGCCAGTCTAAAGTCCACTGACCTGGAATCGGTTATAAGGGTGCTTGCCATGTCTTTTCATTCCGGACCTCTGGATCCCGGAGAAAGGTTGATACAGTTCCAGTTGATGCACAGGGAGCTTGTTCATCCCACCGATGCTCTTGAGCTGGTAATCAAGGAGGCGATTGAGCCTTTTATCAAAGGGATACGTAAAAGGATGGAACAGGGACTCGGCTTTCCTGTGTCCCGGCAGGATCTCACACTTTTTATCCTGTCCATGTTCGGCATGATCCATTATTTTGCCGTTGCCAGGCCGGTTGTAAGCAGGCTCGCGGGGCTAGCGGATGAAGAGTATACAAGCACTGTTATCGAGCAGGTTGTGAGGATAGGAATCGCATCCGCCGTTAGCACTCTGGGCCCCGAAAAAGAGATGGAGTAAGATGAAATACAAGCTGTTGTTTATGGTTGTTTTCGTGGCCTTCCTTGGATGCATGCGCATGGGGCCTGATTTTGTTTCGCCAACAGCGCATGGCAAACAGCAAGGGGATGTTTCTGAGGTCACGGAGCAGGATGTTTTCCAGACGTCCGGACAATGGTGGCGAATGTTTGAAGACCCTGAGGTGGACGGACTTATCGCCGAGGTTGTGGCGAACAATCCCGATTTGATGGCCGCGGCCGCCCGGATACGCAAGGCGTGCGCCATTGCTAAGCAGGCCCGTTCAGGGGCTTTCCCACACCTGAGTCTTTCGGTTGAAGCGTCGCGCATGCGCCAGGGATTTGTCAACCCGATCACCGGCAAGTTCGTGGCTTATCGAAGTGATTCCTACAATCTTACATTCCCTGCATCCTATGAAATAGATCTTTTCGGGAAGATTGCACGAGGTATCGAAGCTGCCGAGGCAGACCTTCTTTCCGTCCGGGCAAACAGGAGGATCCTCGTCCAGAGCCTTGTGGCGGAAGCCGTGTCCCTTCATTTCAGGATCCGGTCTGTTCAAACGGCTCTTTATCATATATCCAAAGAGGCATCGGCAAGAAACAGCCTCGTTTCAATAATGGAAAAACGCTATAGCGCCGGAACCATAAGTCTTGCCGATCTTCTTTCGGCCAGGCAGGCGGCCTCGGGCGCAGTTGCACTGGAGGCAGACACATTAAGCTCCCTGGAAAAAGCATACCATGCCCTGGCGGTTTTACGGGGCAGGAGAGCAGAACCGCTTGGTCCAGCCGGAACGGACAGTACAGCGTCATTGCCTTCGGTTAAGCCTGTTCCGGCCGGTTTGCCTTCGGATCTTTTGTTGCGCAGACCCGATGTCCAGGCAGCAGAAGCCGCCCTTCATGCGGCATGCGCAAGGGTGGGTGTCGCTGCTGCCGCACGTTTCCCATCCATAACAATAACAGGTTCATTTGGTTATGGGAGTGATTCCTTATCCGAACTATTGACGAGGGAGAATACCCTCTGGCGTATTGCATCGGGGTTGACCCAGCCCCTGTTCGATGCCGGCAGGCTGGCCGCAGCACATGCCGCTGCGAAGGCGGCATATGACGAGGCCAATGCCGCCTATGCAATGACCGTGCTGAAAGCCTTTGCAGATGTACGTGACGCTCTTTCAGAGGAGAAAAGAGCAAGGAAACGTGTCATGGCCTATATGAAAAACGCCGCGGCAGCCCATGAAAAGTATCTGTACCAAAAGAGGCGTTATGTACTCGGTGCCGGCGACCCCGTCTGGGTCCTGGAGGCCGAGGCTTCGTGGCATGCGGCCGAGGCACAGGTGGCAAGAGCAAAATACGAGCAGATTGCAGCGCGCATCGGCCTGGTAAAGGCCCTGGGAGGAGACTGGGATATGGCTTTAGTCACTGGTGGCGTTGATGCAACGCGTTGAAAAAATAAAACGGAAATGTTTTTTTGTTTCGTTATAAATTTTTCTGATCACCCGAATTTACAAAGAATCAAGGCGTAGCAGCCTGCAAGGATGTATTCATGGACGATGAATTTAAAACGAATGATGCCGGAGTTGCACAAGGCGGTTTTGCCGTAGATCCAGAACAGATTCGTTTTGAACCTGGCAGCCGGCCGTTGCGTCAATTGAAACCATGGGTGCAGGGTGTTATCGCCCTGCTGGTGCTTGCCGTTGGTATCGAGGGATTTTTATGGTTGAAATCCATGAAAAAGCCCCCGCCCAGGGTGACACGGGTCCCGTCCTATCCCATGGTGAGGGTGGTTCCTGTTACGCGCGGGCCTGTCAAGATGGTTGTGCGGACACAAGGTACGGTGGAGCCTTCGGCGGAGATCAGCCTGGTTTCCGAGGTGGCGGGCAGGATAGTCTGGGTATCGCCTTCGCTGGTTTCAGGAGGGTTTTTCAAAAAAGGAGATATCTTGTGCCGGGTTGATCAGGCTGATTACAAGGATGCGGTCTTTCTGGCGGAAGCCAGGGTGGCCGATGCCCGTAGCAGGCTTGAAATGGCTCGTGCCGATGCAAAGGCAGCAAAAGAGGAATGGGATTCCATGCACCCGGGAATGGAGCCTTCCCCACTGGCAGTGAAGCTTCCCCAGCTCAACGCGGCTGTTGCTGAGCTTGAAGCCCAGAAAGCGAATCTTGAGATTGCCAGGCGTAACCTTTCCAGGACGGAGATTAAGGCCCCTTTTAACGGCAGGGTTGCGTCTGAATCCGTGGATGTGGGTTCGTATGTTGCTCCTGGTGCCGTGATCGCGGTCCTGTATTCAATAGACGCTGTAGAGATACCTGTTCCTGTGTCCGGGTCGGATCTGGCCTGGCTTGATGTTCCTGGGGTGACATGCCGGCAATGCACAGGTGCAAGGGTGGTTGTCAGGTCAGAGACGGCAGGCTCTGAAAAGACCTGGGATGGATATGTGGCAAGGGATTCGGGAAAGATCGATCCATCTACCAGGATGCATCATCTCGTGGTCCGCGTTGAAAAACCCTTTGGGAGCATTCCCCCCCTTGTGCCGGGAGGTTTTGTAAAGGTTGATATAATCGGTGATACTCTGCCGGATGCTTACGTAATCCCCTATGAAGCTTTGCATCAGGGGAACGTGGTCTGGGGAATCGATCCTGAGTCGCACGTGTTGCGGTTCAGAAAGGTGAAGGTGGCAAGGCTCGACAAGGAAGGAGTCGTGGTGACCGCTGGTCTTGTGGATGGAGAATTGATCGCTGTATCCGGCCTCAAGTCAGTGACAGACGGGATGAAAGTAAAGCCCGTCATCACCGGCGGAGGCGCGAAATGAAACGTTACATTGCCTGGTTTGCCGGAAATCATGTTGCATCCAACCTCCTCATGCTCTTTTTCGTGGTGGCTGGCGTCGTTACGGCCCTGACCATCAAGCTAGAGGTATTCCCGGATACGACCCTGGATAAGATAAGTATTACAGTGGCCTATCCAGGGGCCTCCCCGGAGGAGGTCGAAGAGGGGATCATAACCAAGGTCGAGGAGAATATTTCGGGCCTTGAAGGGATCGACAGGATCGATTCCACTGCTTACGAGGGTTTTGCCTCCATTGTGGTGGAGGTGATGAGCGGCTGGGATGTAAAGAAGCTGCTCGATGACATCAAGTCCGAGGTCGACCGCATCACTACCTTTCCAAAGGAGGCCGAAGAACCGGTCATCAGCCAGGTGACCAGGAAATCGGACGTGATAAGCATCGCCATATACGGTGATGTCCCCGAGGCCACCTTGAAACGGATCGCACAGGATGTAAAAGACGAGCTTACCAGTCTCCCCGGGATAACCTATGCGAGGCTGAGCGGGGTCAGGGATAGCGAGATCCATATCGAGGTGCCCGAAGAGATCTTGAGAAAATACGGTCTTAGCCTCGATGCGATTGCCAGGATGGTTGACGCAAACAGCCTGGATCTCCCCGCCGGGAGAATAACATCGGCCCACGGCGAGATTCTTGTCAGGACCAAGGGCCGCCGGTACTTTGCCAGGGATTTTGCCGGGATTCCTGTGATAACCCGTACCGACGGGACCAGAATCCTTCTGGGGGATATTGCGAAAATCCGCGACGGATTTGCCGACGTCGATCTTTTCGCCAGGTTCGAGGGGAAACCTGCCGCCATAATCATTGTCTACCGCGTGGCCGACCAGAGCGCGATTTCGGTGGCGTCTGCTGTAAAGGCTTATATAGACAAGATCAGGCCGGATCTTCCCGCAGGGGTCAAGATCACAACTTACAATGACTGGTCAAGGATTTTGAAAAGCCGCATGGAGCTTCTGTTGAAGAACATGGCTCTGGGGCTGCTCCTGGTCATTGTTCTTTTGGGTCTTTTCATTAATCTGCGGCTGGCGTTCTGGGTGACTCTCGGGATTCCGGTCAGCTTTGCCTTCGCCCTGATGGTTCTTCCTGTATACGATGTTTCAATCAACATGATATCTCTTTTTGCGTTCATCATGGTCCTGGGAATCGTGGTGGATGACGCCATTGTCATAGGGGAGAACGTATTCGCGAAAAGGGAGGCGGGGATGAGACCGCTTCCCGCATCCATAGAAGGATCGGCCGAGGTCGGCATACCTGTGATATTTTCTGTTCTGACCACCATGGTGGCATTCTGGCCGTTGCTCCTTGCAGGCGGCATGATGGGTAAATTCATGAGGAACATCCCTATCGTGGTTATAGCGGTTCTCGTGGGTTCCCTGCTGGAATCCCTGTTTGTCTTGCCTGCGCATCTTGCGCGGAGCCACGCACGGATTACCCGGCAGGGCGGTCAGAAAAAGCTCATGGCGAGGTTTCTTTCGTGGGTGATTGAAAAACCCTATGACGCTTTTATAAAAAAGGCACTCAGATGGCGTTACGTGACTCTGTCTTTTGGTCTTGCATTCTTGCTTTTGAGCTTTGGTTTGTGGGCTTCCGGCATATTGAAATACACTTTTTTTCCGAAGGTCGAGGGAGATGTCTTGCAGTGCATGATCACCATGCCCACCGGCACATCGGTGCGGAGGACGGCGCAGGTCGTGGACCGTGTGGAGCGTGCCGCATACGAAGTGATCCGCGAGGTTGAGAAGACAAGGCCGAAAGGGGCACCTCCTTTGTTACAGTATACCGCCGCTATTGTCGGCTCCCAGGTGGGTATGTGGGGGAGGTTTGAAACAGGGGGGCACCTTGCTCATGTCTTTGTCCAGCTTCTGGAAGGAGAAAAAAGGAATATAAGTTCTGAATTTCTTACCAGGAAATGGCGTGACAAGGTGGGTGATATCCCTGACGCGGAAAATCTCCAGTTCACCAGCCGTATTCACAGCTTCGGCGCTCCCATAGAGGTTCACCTTTCCCATCCGGACAGCCATACCCTTCTTTCCGCAGTGGCTGATCTCAAGGATGAATTGAAGGAGATCCATGGAGTCTATGATATTGCAGACAGCTATCAGCCTGGCAAACTCGAGCTGAAACTGAAGCTGAAGCCAGAGGCTGAAAGCCTCGGCGTCAGCCTCGAGTCTCTCGCCGCACAGGTTCGCCACGCATTTTACGGTGCAGAACCTATACGCTTTCAGCGGGACAAGGACGAGATAAAGGTACTTGTCCGATATCCTGAAAAAGAACGTATTTCTCTTGGTGATCTCTATGACATGCAGATCATTTCTTCAACCGGTGCGCGCATACCATTTTCAACTGTGGCCCAGGCATCCTTGAGCCGGGGTTATGCTACCATAGAAAGGAGCCAGAGGCTCAGGGTCATAAAAGTGACAGCAGATGTAGACGAAAAGAGGGCAAATGCCCAGGAGATAAGGACAAACCTTGAGAACCTTTTTTTACCGAATCTGCAGCGCAAGTATCCGGGGCTGAGGTATTCCATGGAGGGAGAGGGCAAGGAGCAGCAGAGATCGCTATCTTCGGTTTTTGAAGGTTTCCTTGTGGCGCTTTTCGGAATATATGTCCTGCTTGCCATACCTTTTAGATCCTTTACCCAGCCTTTTGTGGTGATGGCAGCCATACCTTTCGGCATTGTAGGTGCCATAATCGGCCACATGATTCTGGGTTTCAACATAAGCATTGTATCCCTTTTCGGAATAGTAGGCCTTGCCGGTGTTGTGGTAAATGATTCCCTTGTGCTCATAGACAGGATCAACCGGCTGAGGAGAAAGGGGAGCGAGGCTCTCACAGCGGTGATACAAGCGGCAAAGGATCGTTTCCGTCCCATCATGTTGACCTCTATCACCACCTTTGCAGGGTTGACCCCGATCCTCATGGAAAAGAGCATCCAGGCCAGGTTTCTTGTGCCAATGGCCATAAGCCTCGGCTTCGGCGTCCTTTTCGCCACCGGCATAACCCTTGTGCTCATTCCGTGCGCATACCTTGCGGGCCTTGACCTGGGAAGAATGCTGGAAAGGATTTTTTTCAAACCGGGCCCTGGTAACTCCAGGGAACGCATATAGAATTTACCGTGAAAACACCTCCGAGACCGGGGAGAAAGACAGCCCTGTTTTCATGCTCGGGGGTGATTGCTGCTAATCATGAATGTTTACCCTGAAAATACCTCCCGGGCCGGTGTGATAAATAGCCCTGTTTTCATGTCCTGTGAGCTGAACGCTGCTGATCGTGAAATGTTATGGGCTGACCATGCGCCGGGTACTTGTATCAAAAAACAGGAAATTCCTGTATACTGCAAGCCTCGTTTTCATTGTCGTAAACGATTCTTTCTGTTTCGCGCTCGATCTCCCTTATGTATGACCGGCCGCGGTCAAGATAGAATGCAAGAGGTTTGGAAAAGTTTTCCCCTAGGATGCCGCCTATAAACATCAGGCTGATTTCTTTTTCCATGGTTAAAACAGATTGCGCCCGCACAAAGATTTCCCTTTCCTCCGGAGACATTTCACAGAGAATACGGCGGAAGGCTGTCTGGGCTCTGGGCTGATACATCCAGAAGTAGAGGAGATCAAGGGCGTTTATTATCAGAACGGTTATGGCCTCCTTAGCCTCTTCTCCGGCCTCGGCGAACCAGGTTGATGGATCCTCGAGGAGCTCTGATACATCATCATTGGGGTGGAGCATTTCGAGTTTCGCGTATGTGTCCATCAACTGTTTTATCTTCTGCCGGTAATCGATGATCCTGTTTTCAACGTTTCTGGCCCTGTCAACCAGTCCCTCTATGACACCGGCTACTGTGTCTGACGCTGTTTTCGATATGACCGCGGCCCAGTTTTGCAGGATTATTGCGACGCCGGAAACCCCGGCAAAGGACAGAATACCGCCGGTTGCCGCGTTGAACCCGTAAGCCACGGGGATCGAGATGATGCTCCTGAAGAAGTTGGCAAAAGCAGCCTCCTTTGGCAGGCCCCTGAAAATATTGTGGGACGTAAGGTAGCAGCCGTTCACCAGGGCCATGATAGCATATAGCAGGGCCGGTTGTGTGGCCGTTGTGATTGAAAGGCCGCGGTCCAGTATGATGGTCTTTGTCAGGTAGTCTAAAAGCGGCACTGAGAACCCTGTAAAAAATAGAGAGTCGGTTACGCGGTCCCAGCTTACCAAGTCATTCCATTGCAATAGTGGCGACCGCCTGAGTCCGCCTCCACCCAGGACTGATTGAATTATGTTCCTGGACCCGGTGATTGCAAACCATATGAATGCGCCGAACCATGCCAGCACAGGCCAGTCGTGGGTGAAATAGAATGTTAAAAAGGCGGGCAGGAACCCGGCCGTCACCTTGAGCAGATTCTTTGTATGGCTGTTTAAATACTTGATTTGGAAAGGTATGCCCTCCGAATCCACCTTGCTTTTTACTGGCACAAGGCCAAGAGGTACGCGCTGCAGTCCGCCCAGTGTAACAATATTCCCTTCAGCAGCCATGGTTGCGGAGTCTTCCTTTGCAAACCATTCGGTTTTCCTGGTATAACCAAAAAATTTCAAGCCAGGAAGCCTTCTGATAAACCTTGTAAAAAAGTTCTCGCGGTAGTGCTCCAGGGGGGGGTGTATATATGAGACCCGGAAATGGGTTTCAACAATGAATGGAAGCCGCATGCGTGGCGTGTCCGACCTTTCCGCCGCTGCTTTCTGGGCTCTTTTGGGCAGAGAATCGATAACCACGAGGCCCATTCCGGGAAGGCGCGGGGATTGTCCCGTGGAATCGCTGCCGACCCTGGGCTTTATCCTCTTTGCCGCATACATGCTTCCGAACGATTCTATGTTGGCCAGAATCCAGTAGAGTTTTTCTATCCTCTCCCTGTGCTTCTTGCTGTTTTCCCTTTTCAGGCGGTCTATGACCTGGATGATCAGCCGTTTCAACAGGATGGGATTGTCATTGTTGATTATCTCAAGGAGTCTTGCAATGCCGGGAATATGATCGGTCTTACCGCTTGAGTGGTCTTTCAAGTTGAATATCTCGAGCCTTGTGATTCTGCCCTCGCACTCGAATAGTATTTCGATCACGTCATGGAGTTCCATGTTTGTCAGGTTAAGGGTAATACGGTAGGCCGAGCTGAGGCCTGCAAGCTTTCGCGTCAGTTCGGCAGGGGATAGCCGCATCAGGGCAGGAAGCGTGTCCGGTTCTTTGGGATGGGAGATATTCTCGATCTCGGGGTTCTCTTCTGGCACAAGATAGAGGTCATGGATAATATCTGTGTCTATCTCTTCCATCCTGTTGATGCGTACGGCTGTATCCCGGTCCTGAAGGGAGCTTTTGGATCTGAATTCAGAGATTTTTTCTTCAATGAGGGGTAGGATCTTTGTGTGGATGTATTTTGCCAGGTGAAGTATCGATGCCTGGCCTTGCCCCACGAATTTTTTGAAATCATTGAGGCAAAGCGGCTCAAGCCGTATTCCCAGGTCCGTATTCAGTGAATGCAGGTGTTTTTTATTGAAGTTTTCCAGTATGGCATAAACATAGTCTTCCTGGTATTTTGAAACTTCCTGCCCTTGTTCCATGAGCCGCTGCACCGGTTTTTGCTCCAGGAACTTCAGGAATTCGCCCGGACTCGCGAAGCCGCGGGGAACCCATATGAGCTGGGCGAACTTGTTATGGAAAAGAGCTGAAAACTCGATGCCTATCCTGACGGTTATGCCCATGATCGATGCGGCTTCCAGCAGCTCCGCCGCGGTTTCAGGGCGTATGAAGTTGTAGTACACGACACGCAGCCTGCGGATCCCCTTTATCCAGGCGTCCATGACCAGGTGAGTGGCTGATTTCCTCCCCTTTGTGTTGGCGTCGTGTACGTGATCGTCAAAAGCAAGCTGGTTCCATTCCTCGGGCATTTCCAGGAGGTGGTATCTGTCTAGCAGGGCCCGGACGATTCGCGGCTTGCCAGTAACAGCCCGCCTGAAATCATGGGCCAGGGCTACCTGGCGCTTGTATTCGCCTTTTGACCTGACCAGATCCTTCATTATCTCCACAAGAACCCTTCCGGTATTGTTCCTGAAATCCTGATTCGTGCAGGCTGTAACTTCGTCCCTCAGGGCCCTCAAAGCGTTGAGGCGCTGCTCCATCTGCCCGCTTTCAAGGGATTCCAGAAGATGTATCACGGCATAAGCGATCCTCAGTCCCTTGGATTCGGCAAGTTCCTTGATTCCCCTGGGATGGAAATAATGAAAGTAGCGCCGCTGGGAGTGGAGCATATCCTTGTCCTGGGAGATCATCTTGTTTACCATGTTCACCAGGGCATAGTCCCTGCGATCAAAGAGGATTCTGGAAAGTTTTCCAAGCGTGGAGATTTCAGTCATCATGTTTTCCTGAGATATGTTATCACGGGTATTCGTACCGGCCACATCAATAACGTGAATTCGTTGTATGAATAAAGTTATCATGTAGTTGGATATTTTGTCCATATATAGCAAAAAATAAATCAAAAGCATGCCGATAACTAAAAGAGCCGGGATTCATGTTGCAAAAAGAGCATCAATTCCGTAAATCATTGGGCATGGGTTATACATTTACAATAGAAGACGCACGGGCTTACGATCGCTGGATCGAGGATTTGCGCAAAGGGGGCCTGCTCGGGGCAATATATGCCATGATTGGCGCGATGCTGGTCCCTGCATGCGGTGACAGGATCCTTTACATGGGATGTGCGACCGGTGCCTCGCTTTTACCTTTTGTGGGCAGGGGGCTGCTGCTTACGGGTGTGGACCCGTCTCCTGTAGCCCTTTCATTTGCAGCCGCCCGCCTTGGCACAAGGGTTGATCTGAATAACGCCTGTCTCGAAGATCTGCCGTTTGACGACAATGCCTTTGATTTTTCCATATTTTTCTTCAGCCTGGAATTTGCGGGAAATCCTGCGCTGGCAATCGAGGAGGCGTGCAGGGTGACAAGGCAAAAAGTGCTTGTCCTGTTCTGGAACAAGTATTCACCACGTGTGATCTGCGGGAGGCCTCTGGGCAGGCTGCCAGAGCCTTATCTGAGCAATGGCCGTTTCTACGGCAGCAGTTATGTGAAAAGCATATTTTTCAATCTTCTGGGAGAGGTTCCCCTTTGCACAAGAAGCATTTCCGCCTTTTGTGCAAATGAAAAGCAGGCCGGGATTATGAGATTTTTATCTGCAGGCCGGTTGTTGCAGGTTTTATTCTCTTTTTCCATTGTTTGTGCTGATATAGTGCCAAGATTCCTGACAAGGCCGATGCCGTTGAAATGCCCGGCCGGTACTGCAGCCGCTTCCGGGGAAAACCTGGCGGCTTCGCTTGAGATAGAATTTAGACCCTGAATCCGTGATGTAAATCGGGGTGTTGTTATAGAAAAAATTTTATTATCAATATGTCAAGGAGCTTGCCATGGAAGCCGGTTTTTATGAAAAACTGCCGGAAGGAAGAAAAGTAAAATGCTGTCTTTGTAATCATTACTGCGTCATTCCTCCGGGCAAACGGGGGATATGCGGTGTGAGGGAAAACTCCGGTGGTCTGCTCCAAAGCCTCGTCTACGGCCGTGTAATAGCCGTGCACGTGGATCCCATAGAGAAGAAACCGCTTTTTCATTTTTATCCTGGCAGCAGGTCGTTTTCCATCGGCACCGTGGGATGCAATTTTTCCTGCAGGTTCTGCCAGAATTCAGATATAGCCCAGATGCCCAAGGATCAAAACGGAAGGATACTCGGGCAAAAGGTCACCCCCGAACAGCTTGTCGATGCGGCGGTGGCGCAGGGCTGCCGTTCCATTGCCTACACGTACAATGAACCCACGGTTTTTTTCGAGATGGCAAGGGATACAGCACTCCTGGCAAAGGAGAAGGGGCTTGCAAATGTATTTGTCACAAACGGGTATATGAGTGATAAGGCTCTTGCCGCTGCGGCCGGTTTCCTGGATGCCGCAAACGTAGACCTGAAAGCAGGTTCGGACGATTTTTACCGCAGGCTTTGCGGGGCGAGGATAGGGCCGGTTAAAGAGAATCTGGTGGCAATGAAGGAAGCCGGAATCTTTGTCGAGGTAACGACCCTTGTGATTCCCGGGGAAAACGACGATGAAAGGGAACTTGACGCTGTGGCCTCTTTCATATCAGATTCCCTGGGGACTGATACTCCCTGGCACGTGAGCCGTTTCCATCCAACATACCGGCTGACAAACCGCCCGCCCACACCTGTTTCCACCATTCACAGGGCCGTGGAAATCGGGAAGAAGGCCGGTTTGAAGTATGTCTATGCCGGAAATGTTTTTGGCGATCCCACTGAGAATACAACCTGTCCTGCATGTGGAGGCACCGTCATATCCAGGCGGGGTTATATGATATCAGAAAACAGGATAACCGATGGTGGGTGTCCTGATTGTGGTGAGCCCATAGCCGGGGTTGGGTTGTAGTCATTGAAGTCTGACGGGTTGTTTCATAGGGAGTTCGTGAAAACGGATTTTGCCGCTGCCTGTTGCGGATGATTTCAACAAACGATCGATTCTGAAAAATATACGGGATTCAATGAGAAAGTATCTGGTTCAAAAGATCAGCCTGTTTCTGGGCATGATAAAATTTTCACATACCCTTTTTGCTCTGCCGTTCGCTTTGTGCGCGGTGGCCATAGCTGTAAAGTATCACCGGGTAACTTTCTGGCAGTTTTTTTGGATAGTCTGCGCCATGGCCACAGCCAGATCAGCCGCCATGGGGTTCAACAGGATAGTCGATGCGGCCTATGACAAGGCAAATCCCCGGACCGCATGCCGAGAGATCCCGGCGGGAAAACTTTCGGTCAGATCAGCATCCTGGTTTGTGGCTGCTTCATCCATTTTGTTTCTGGCTTCATGCGCCATGCTCTCATGGCTTTGTTTTGCTTTGGCTTTTCCAGTTTTGGCTTTTTTATATTTCTATTCTTACACCAAGAGGTTTACAAGGTGGTCGCACATTGTACTGGGGGTTGCCATAGGCATGGCGCCGGCCGGCGCATGGATTGCTGTGACCGGCTCCCTTTCGCCCGGCATTATTTGTCTTTCCCTGGCACTTATGGCGCACATTTCAGGATTCGATATAATATATGCAATTCAGGACATGGATTTCGACAGGAAGGCCGGGTTGCATTCCCTGCCCGCACTGATGGGAGTTTGGCCATCCCTGTTTGTTTCAGCCGGCCTGCATATAATCGCGATTTTTTTCCTTCTGCTCACCGGGAAGATTTTCTCAATGGGGCCGGTATACTATTATTCCTGTATGGTGATCGCCCTTTTGTATGTTGGGGAGCACGCCATGGTTACACCCCGCAGGTTCGACAGGATCCCCATCGCCTTTTTTCATATGAACAGCGCGATATCACTTGTTCTGCTGGCAGGTGTTACAATGGATCTGTTCCTGTAGATTTACAAGGAGGCTGGCTTGCGTTTCGTGATCGGTATAACAGGGGCATCAGGCATGGTATATGCTTTCAGGCTGGTCCAGCGTCTTGTTTCCATGCCCAATGAACTTGTCTTTATTGTTTCTAAAGCGGGTTTTTCTGTGCTTGAGATAGAAATCGAATCGGACGGGGCTGCGGGGTTTGCCGATCTTATCGGCAAAACAGCAAAGTATATTCATCCCGGCGCCCGGATGACGGAATATGATGCTGCTGATTTTACAGCTCCGCCAGCAAGCGGATCTTTCCCCCATGACGGCATGGTTGTTGTGCCATGTTCCATGAACACCATGTCGGCGGTGGCATCCGGCCGTACGGACAACCTGATTCACAGGGCGGCTGATGTTTGCCTCAAGGAAAAAAGGCCCCTTGTTCTCTGCCCCAGGGAGACTCCGCTAAACCGTGTTCATCTCAAAAATATGCTGGATGCCCAAGATGCGGGAGCCGTAATCCTGCCGTTGTGCCCGGGATTCTATTTTTCCCCCAAAAATATAAGTGATCTCGTGGAGCCGGTTGTCGACAGGATCATGAGCCATTTAGGG
This sequence comes from uncultured Desulfobacteraceae bacterium, assembly GCA_964451355.1. Lineage (GTDB taxonomy): Bacteria > Desulfobacterota > Desulfobacteria > Desulfobacterales > Desulfosalsimonadaceae > CAYVIE01. Next base: position 20,531 of record CAYVIE010000008.1, on the reverse strand, counting down.
GCCGGCGCCAGGGAGGCCGGTGTCTGGGGCATGCCGGAGGACCGATCATGAATGGTGCGCATGGAATGAAAGCGGTCCCCTGCAGCTCCCACGCCAGGGGAGAAATGGAAAATTCGGCCGATAACAAGGAGTTTTTCCAGGGCGCGGTTACGAATCCCGGGGAGCTTTCGGAAATACTTTCCGTTGACACGGATGCCATCGGGCGTGTTACAGAGACCTATCCCATGTTCATCAATCCATATATGGCTTCAATGGTACGTGCGGGGGTGGGACCTGTCATTAAACAGCTCGTGCCTGATCCGGCTGAGATCGAACATAATCCCACCCTGGAGCCTGATCCTTTTTTCGAGGAAAGTCTGTCGCCTGTCAGGGGGCTTGTATACCGTTATCCCGGCCGGGTCCTTTTTCTCGTCACGGGCAGGTGCGCCTCCATATGCAGATTCTGCATGAGAAAACGCCTTGCAGGACGCACCGGAGATCTTCCGGCTCACGATTTGTCAGCGGCCCTTTCATGGATTGCATCATCACACGAAGTGTTCGAGGTGATTCTTTCGGGTGGTGATCCGCTGATGCTTTCAGATCACAAGCTCGGCCACGTCTTGTCCGTGCTGAAATCGATTCGGCATGTCAGGCTGATAAGGATACATACCCGCATGCCTGTTTTTTATCCTTCCAGGATAACGAGCCGGCTCGCCTCGATGATAGCGGCTGTAAAGCCTGTTTACATGAATATCCATGTCAACCATCCGTCTGAACTGACCGGCGATGCGGTCAATGCCATATCCATTCTGGCCGACGCCGGTATCCCGCTTGGAAGCCAGAGCGTGTTGCTTGCAAATATCAATGATGATCCTGAAATTCTTGCCGGGCTTTTTTGCAGATTGCTCGAGTTGAGGGTAAGGCCTTATTACCTGCACCATCCAGACCCTGTTTCCGGGACATTTCATTTCCGCGTGCCTGTTGAAAAGGGGCTTGAAATTATGGCGTCCATCCAGGGCAGGATACCGGGAATAGGGGTTCCCCATTATATGATCGATCTGCCCGGAGGGGAAGGAAAGATTCCGCTGGCTCCGGAAAGGATAGAATGCCGCCGGGACAACGGGATCTGGGTCAGGTCCTTGTCCGGGAGGCTTGTTTTCTATCCGTCTCCTGCCCTGGAGGCTTAAATATCTTCCTGGATCCGCCTCCAACGTAGAAAAACAACATTTCTTCTCATTGATTCAGGATTCAGGTACGTAATGCCGGATGGACTTTTTCAATCCTGGGCATTGTCACAGGATTTAGCGGGAAGCCTTTTCTTCGCTTTTGCGATAATTACCGGTTTGAAAGCATCGCTTTGCCTTGCGCGTTTTTCCAGAAAGATAAGAGCTCCTGCCGCTGCAAACAGGAACAGGAAGGCAAAGATTACAGCTGTGACAGATTTATCAAAACCCATGGACCGTCCGATGACATCCCCTAAGATGCCCCCGGCGAGCAAGGCTATTGCAGGGAACAGGTACAAAAGAGCCGAAAGCCCGAGCATGCGTTTTGTATCGAATTCTATAATAACCTTGTCTCCTGGTTCGGCCCTGATTTTGTTTATGGCGATAAACTCGTTATCCTTGATATTCCCGAGAGTATGGCAGACTTCCCGTTCCGAGCAACCGGCACAGGCGTCTTTTCTCTGTGTCATGACCGTAGCGGTTTTGCCGTGGCATTCCTTTATTATACCTGTTTCGCGTGACATATGGCATCTCTTTTGTTCAGCAGTTGGGTGTTATTGATCGGTTGATAAATCCCGTAAATTTAATTTTATATTGATTTTATATTGATAATACAGATGGTCCCTGGCTGCAACGGTCAAAATCATCAACCATGCCGCCTTAAACAGGATGTGCATAGACCTGTCCGTAGGCCCGGTAAAACCATGAATGTCGTTTAAGCATGGAGGGGAGATGAACAGATACGCATATAAAACCGCGGGGCTGGCGGTTGGCGCTCTGTCCGGGTTGTTTCGCGCAAGGTTCAGGATACACGGGGAGGAAAAGATACCCCAGGGCCCGAAGATTTACGTGATAAACCACTTTACACGTATCGAGACCGTTTACATACCGTATTACATACACAAGATAACAGGCAGGACCGTATGGTCGCTCGCTGATGCAGAGCTTTTCGAGGGGGGGCTCGGGATATGGCTTGAGCGTTTGGGAGCTGTATCCACGAAGGATCCTCACCGGGACAGACTCATGGTCAAGACCCTCCTTACTGGTGAGGCCGACTGGATCATATTCCCGGAAGGCAGGATGGTGAAAAACAAGCAAGTGATCGCCAAGGGAAAGAAGGGTGAAAGTTTTCTTGTAGCCGGCCCGGACGGGTTGCATCCCCCCCATACAGGAGCAGCGACCCTGGGACTCAGGTCAGAATTTTACAGGGAACGTATACATTACATGGCAGATAAGAAAAATATGGAGGAGGTCCAGAGGTTAAGGGAGATGTTCGGAATTACGGGCGATGAGCCTGTGACCGAAAGAAAGACAATGATTGTCCCTGTGAACCTGACGTATTATCCCATCCGCAGCCATGAAAACATGATAAGCCGCATGGCCGAAAAGCTTGTCGGGGACCTGTCCCCCCGCATGGCCGAGGAACTCATGACCGAGGGAACAATGCTTCTTTCCGGTATAGATGTTGACATGCGCTTCGGAGACCCGATCCCGGTGGCAAACTACTTGAAGGCTCCTTCAGTTACGGCGGATATAAGAAACCCGTCTCCCATCGGGTTTGATGACCCGATACCCTCGCAAAGAATGCTCAGGAAGACCGCTCGCAGAATCATGGAAAGGTATATGTCCGCTATATACCGTATGACCACGGTAAACCATGACCATATCATAGCGACCCTTGTGACCAAATTTCCGGGAGCTGCGATAAGGGAGACCGACCTGAGGTTCAGGACATATCTGGCATGCAGCCTTGATTTCGACCGTATGGAGATATTTTGCCACGACAGCCTGAGCCAGGAGCAGTCTTCGATCCTGACAGACGATCGATACGGGCGTTTGTCCAACTTCATCGATTTCGCAGTGGAACGGAAAGTGTTGCAGAAAAAAGGAGGCTGGATTGAAAAAACATACGCTTCTGCCGGGCCGGAGGAATACCATCAGGTCAGGGCGAATAACCCGGTCGCTGTAATGGCCAACGAGATAGCCGTGCTGACAGATCTTGTGTGCGAGCTGGAAAGGATCGCCTTGATGCCGTCGTTGCGCGTTCGCTATACTCTCCGCCGTTTTTTATGGGAAAAAATGAATCTCGAGTTCGAAAAGGACTATACCAGGTACTACAAGGAGGGGGAATCCAAGGGCAGGGAGATAGGTGCGCCGTTCTTGTTGAAGGGAAAGAGGTGCGACACAGGTGTATTGCTTGTGCACGGTTACATGGCAGCGCCGGCAGAAGTCAGGGCACTGGGGGATTTCCTGGAAAGTTTGGGTTACATGGTCATAGGGCCCAGGGTACGCGGCCACGGTACCTCGCCTGAGGATCTTGCCGCCCGGACATGGAACGACTGGGTGGTCTCTGTGGAGCAGGCATACGGTCTGCTCGCGGCATCGTGCAGGCGGATAGTCTGCGGGGGCTTTTCCGCGGGAGCAGGGCTTGCCATGGATATCAGCCTGAGGGTAAAAAGGATTTCCGGCCTTTTTGCCATTTCTCCTCCAATGAAGCTGCACGATTTTTCGGCAAGGTTCGTTCCCCCGCTCCATTACTGGAACAGGCTGATGGATAAGGTGGGAATCGAATCAGCCAAGAAGACATTCGTGGAGAACCATCCGGAAAATCCCCATATAAATTATACGCGGAATCCGCTTTCCGGTGTCATGGAGCTTGGCCGCCTGATGGATTCAGTGGACGCACGCTTAGGCGAGATACAGGTCCCGGTGCTTCTGGTTCAGGGCTTTGGTGATCCTGTTGTAGATTACAATGGAGCACTAAGGATTTTCGAGCGCCTCGGATCAACGGAGAAACGATTGCTTTTCCTGAACCGGGACCGGCATGGAATTATCAACGGGCCGGGAAGCAGCGATGTTTTCACCGAGGTCGCGGCGTTCATGAAGCGTATCGAGCGGGCCGAGGCGCATATTCGTCCCGGGGATCAACAAGCGGTTTAATCATTCATGATGGACTCGTAAACTTTCATGATTAGCAGCAATCACCCCCGTGTATGAAAACAGGGTTTTCTGTGTCTCCGGACTTGGAGGAGTTTTCACGGAAAAAGTTCATCATTCATCCCTGGTTCTTGCAAGGATTTGTGTTCAGCCGCTGATTAACTTTTCCTTCCTGAGAGTTTCAGTCAGGTAGCAGACCACGCCGCACTGGAGGCAGCGGTTTGCCTCGGTTCTGGCCTGTTCCTCACTGAAGCCAAGCTCCAGTTCGGGATACTTTGCTGGAATCTCACACGGGTTTGCCATGGGCATTATCTGCCTTGGCAATTTCGCCACATCCGAGAGTTCCTCCACCCTTTGTATCCATGTCCCTTTTTGTATGACCTTTTCGGGCAGGTCCAGGGGAATTTCGTATATTACCTTGTGTATCGACGCCGCAAGTCTCCTGCCTGCGGCAATGGCCCGTATGGCGGCACTGTAGTCCGTGATCGGATCCGCATCAGACAGCAATCCGGTTGCCGGGCCTGCCATTGGATCCTTGTATGGCAGAATTCCATGCCAGGTTATGGGTTCCTTGAGCCTGGTATCGGTGCTCTCGACATCTTTTGCTTCTGACGGAAGCACAGGGGTGAAGATCATTTCCGGGATCCTTCCTGAATCCATGATCAGCGTGCCAGCGTCAAGAACGAATGTTTCACCGGTCATCAGGTCCTTGTATTCGACCCTGTGCAAGCGGTCCTGTTCTCCCATAATGCAGGTAACCGCGGCGTTAGCAACAATACTGGCACCCGCCTTTTCAATCTTTTCCCGCGTTGCCGAACCTATGGACTCCGGATCCTTCACAAGGACGGTTATGTTATCGGCCCCAAGGTGCTTGCAGATCGATATGGTCTCTGCAACAAGGCTTTCATCCTTGGCGATTATGGCTGTATTTGAATCGATGGAGAGCTTCAGGTTGTTTTCCATGCCTGTTCGTACCACGTCTATCAGAAGACAGAATCCTGGCACGGCCTGATTGTCCGCCCCGCCTTTTGTGCGTGAAAGCCTGCTGTCCCATCCTCCGGTTGCTACACAGACAGCATCGTAACCCTCCTTCAAAAGGGATGGCAGGTTGAATTCTCTGCCCATCGCCTTGTTACAGAAAATTTCGACCCCTATTTCCCTGATGCCCTCGATATCCCAGTCAAGGATTTCAGCAGGAAGCCTGTAGTCAGCGATGGCCTTGCGCAAGAGGCCGCCAGCCTTGGATTCCGCCTCGAAGACCACAGGAGTATGACCTAACCGAGCTGAAAAGAAAGCGGCTGAAAGGCCTTCCACGCCGCCGCCAACCACTGCGATTCGTTTTCCGGTGGATGGGGCCTTGTAGGGCTGTACGCGGTTGGAGCTGTCTTTTTCCCTGTCAGCGGCAAATCGTTTCAGGTAATTGATGGCAACCGGTTCGTCTATCAGGTTCCTCCTGCAGGCGTCTTCGCATGGCCTGGGGCAAATACGTCCTATGACCGTGGGGAATGGATTTCTTTCCTTTATTATCTGAAGCGCGCCCCTGTCGTCTCCCTGGGCTATCTTTTTGATGTAGCTGCATATATCTATACCGGCCGGACAACTCCGCTGGCATGGTGTTGTGCAGTCGTCGGTTTCGTACTCAGCGAGGATTCGCCGGGTAACCGATGAAAGCTTGATGATGTGTTTGGGACATACCCTCTCACATGTTCCGCAGCCCGTACATTTTTCTTCGTCTACAACAGGAAGGCCCTCCGGGCTCATGGTGATAGCAGAAAACGGGCACGCCTTGCTGCAGGTTCCCATCCCGAGACATCCGATCTCACAGACCTTGGATCCGCCGTAAAGCATGGCAGCCGCCTTGCATTCATTCAGACCCGAATAAATGAATCTGGTTTCCGCTTCACCAACGCCATAGGAACAGCCGGGCCGTGCTATATCCGGCTCCTTGGCTTCTATGGAAACTCCAAGTACGCCCGCAATGGCCTCGGCGAGTTCGGGTCCGCCTGCAACGCAAGATGCGGGACTGGATTTCCCCGCTACAATCGCCTCGGCGTTTGCGCTGCATCCCGGGTATCCGCACCCGCCACAGTTTGCGCCGGGAAGGAGTTCATCTATTTTTTCAACAAGCGGATCAACATATACATAAAAAACTTTAGACGCGATCGCCAGGCACGTGCCTGTGACCAGACCCAGACCACCCATCATAAAGACCGCTTCCAGCATGATTATCTCCAGTCTTTAAAGTTCTCTTTTTCTTGATCTTTTCTCTTGCAATAAATACCTGGAACCTGCACAAGTAACATGAATTTCATTTTATGTCCATATCCGGAACGTGGCGAGTTTGAAAAAATTAATCATCTCTTTTCATAAAACAGACCGTTGTGTCAATATGAAGAAATGAGCCGTCAATTATTATGAGGTATGAAAAAAATGGGCCAAAATATTGATGAATACTTCAAAGCGGTAAAGGATGCTGCGTCTTTTATCAAAAAACATCTTGGCGAGGGCTTCCTGGCAGGGATAATCACCGGCACCGGGCTTGGCGAATTCGCAGGATCATTGGAAAAGCCTTCAGAACTTCTATATACGGAAATTCCAGGTTTTCCTGTTTCAACCGTTGAAAGCCATGCCGGCAGGCTCGTATCCGGCATGGCGGCCGGGGTTCCTGTGATTCTGATGCAGGGAAGGGTTCATCTCTACGAGGGCTATACCGCCCGTGATGTCGCATTCCCGGTCAGGGTCATGCAGGCGCTTGGTGTTCGTAACCTGGTTGTCACCAATGCGGCAGGAGGACTGAACCGGGATTTTAATCCGGGGGACCTGATGCTTATAAAGGACCATGTCAACCTTACCGGGGAAAATCCCCTGGTGGGCCCGAATCCTGCGGAGTGGGGGCTGAGGTTTCCTGATATGTCGGATGCTTACTCCCGGCGTTTGAGGGACCTGGCAAGAAAAGCCGCGGGAGCGATTGGCATACATGTGCGTGAGGGCGTATACGCCGGGCTCAAAGGCCCTTCCCTGGAGACCCCGGCTGAGATACGGTATCTCATGCGTATAGGAGCAGACGCAGTGGGGCTTTCCACGGTCTGCGAGGTGATCGCGGCGGTTCATGCAAGGATGAACGTTCTTGGGATTTCGGTTATAACGAACAGTCATGATCCTGAGAATCCGGCGCCGGCGACTCTCGAGGAGATTGTCGAGGTTGCTGAAAATTCTGCCGGGAAACTTGTGGGCCTGGTGATGAAGTCTCTTGAGCGCCTTCGTGAACCTGGTAATTGAGATCTTTACACTATACCCTTATTTGGTTAGCGTTTTTATATTTTTAGTCACGGACCAGGTGCTTGTCGTGCTCAATGGTCTGTGGAACCTGTGAACTGCGTGAAAATTTTTTCAGATAAGCAATGCAACCATATGACCTTATAATTGAAAACGGCATTGTCATTACAATGGATCCCTCGGGATCCGTGATCCAGGACGGCGCTGTGGCCGTATCAAAAGATACCATCGCCTGTGTCACAGAAGCTAAATCCCTGCGCGGGGCGCCTGCTGTGCGCCGCATCGACGCAAAGGGGGGAATCATCATGCCTGGCCTTGTAAACGCGCATACTCACGCGGCAATGACATGCTTTAGAGGTCTGGCCGATGACATGGACCTGATGACATGGCTGAATGACCATATATTCCCTGCGGAACGAAGGCTTACCGGAGATATGGTCTACACCGGGACCCTTCTTGCCGTTGCCGAGATGATTCTTTCCGGCACAACCTGTTTTGCAGATATGTATCTGTATACCGAAGCCGTGGCCAAGGCCGCTGATTTAGCCGGAATCAGGGCGGTGGTGGGGGAAGTCCTGTATGATTTTCCATCGCCGTGTTATGGCGATATAGAAAAAGGGTTCGAATATACCTGTATGTTGATAGAAAGATGGGCGGACAATCCGCGTATAAAGATCGCGGTCGAACCGCATTCCCCTTATTTGTGCGCTCCGGATCTTCTGCTAAAGGCAGAGGAAATAAGCAGCCGGTATGATACATGCCTGATCATCCACCTGGCAGAGACACACAAAGAGGTGGAGATCATCAGGGAGAGATACCAGAAGCGGCCGGTCGAATATTTACAGTCCCTGGGACTTCTTTCCCCAAGACTGCTTGCGTGTCATTGTGTTTACGTGGAACCCGATGAGATCAGGATGATGGCCGATTCAGGAGCAAGAGTGTCCCATAATCCGGAAAGCAACATGAAGCTTGCTTCCGGTGTTGCGCCCGTGCCCGGGATGATAGCCAGGGGAGTATGTGTCGCATTGGGAACCGATGGGCCCACGAGCAACAACAACCTGGATCTCATGGCCGAGATGGATACCGCGGCAAAACTCCACAAGGTCTTCACGAATGATCCAACGGTAATGGATGCCAGGCAAGTTGTAGCCATGGCCACGATAAACGGAGCCAGGGCTCTCGGCTTTGAGGATATTACCGGGTCTCTCGTACCGGGTAAAAAGGCTGATATCATTGTCGTCGATGTAAACCGCCCCCATCTTGTGCCCATGTATGATCCGTTCTCGCATCTGGTTTATGCAGCAAGAGCCGATGATGTCGTTTTATCGGTTATCGACGGAAAGCTTGTCATGGCAGACAGGCAGCTTCTCACTATTGATGTGGATGCTGTGATGAAAAGGATGGACAGCATAGCAGAACAAATGATCGAATTTTCCTACAAGGAAACAAATTGACAAACACGCCCGCGGTTATTTAAATGGTTATTTCTTTTTTGGATGACTTGCGGGTTATGTAATAGAATATTTTTACTGTGGACATTTACAAGATGCCGGAGATAGAAAGATGAGCCCTGACAAGAGTTCTGCTGTTGTAATCAACGGGCACCGCCTTGAATTTTTTCCGAACGAGACCATCCTTGACGTTGCAAAAAGGAATGGTATCGAAATTCCCACGCTGTGCTTCCTGGAACGTACAACCCCCCGGGGTGTTTGCGGTATATGCGCCGTGGAGGTCAGTGGCAGGGAGGAACTGGTTTATGCTTGCAGTACCCCGGCCCAGGAGGGGATGGAGATAAAAACCGAGTCCGCCAGAGTCGTGGAGCATAGAAAGAAGCGTATCGCCGAGATGTTGTCATCCGGCAATCATAACTGCGCCATAAGGGCTGCCGGCGGCAATGGCTGGAGCGCATACCAGGCGAAGGTCGAGAAGGAGGACGATTCTTCTGATCTATGTCCTGCATGGGGCAGCTGCATGCTCCAGGATCTCGCCTACAGGTACCAGGTCACCGGCGGACCATATATGGCCGAACCGTATCCTTATCCAGCGGAACGGGTAAATCCCTTTATAATCAGGGATTTTTCCAGGTGCGTCATGTGCGGGAGATGTGTTGCCGCGTGCAGGGAGATCCAGGTAAATGATGCCATCACCATTGACCCGGAGATCCCTGGCAAGGTGGTCACCACCAGGGGAGACCTGGCCTTGAAGGATTCCGACTGCGTATTTTGCGGCGAGTGCATACAGGTCTGTCCGGTAGGTGCGCTTGTGGAGAAGGATTCCCGGTTCGTACGTTCGTGGGAGACGCAGAAAGTCCGGACCACCTGTACCTATTGCGGTGTAGGGTGCCAGATAATTCTGCATGTATCAGGTGACAGGGTGGTGAAGGTGACCGGAGCCGAAGGTGTGCCGCCGAATTACGGGAGCTTGTGTGTCAAGGGCCGCTTCGGTTATGACTTCATCCATTCCAAAGACCGCCTTACAACCCCGCTGATCAAGGAAAACGGCATATTCCGCAAGGCGACCTGGGAAGAGGCGCTTGATTTCACGGCAAAGAGGCTAAAGGAGATAATAAGCGAAAACGGTCCTGACTCTGTCGGTATCTTTACATCAGCCCGCCTTACCAACGAGGAGAACTATCTTGCCAACAGGTTTGCAAGGGGGGTTATAAAGACGAACAACATTGATCATTGCGCCCGTCTCTGACATTCCTCCACAGTGGCCGGTCTGGCCGCAGCATTCGGAAGCGGTGCAATGACAAACTCCATCGGGGATCTCGAAGAGGCTGGATGCTTCCTTGTCACCGGGTCCAATACAACGGAGAACCATCCTGTCATTTCGACTTTTGTAAAACGCGCTGTCCGGTACAAGGGCGCAAAGCTCATCGTGGTTGATCCGAGGCGTATCCGCCTGACAGAATACGCAGACCTTTGGCTTCGTCCCAGGCTCGGTACCGATATCGCCTGGATCAACGGTCTGATGCATGTCATCCTCAAGGAGGGTCTGGCGGACAAGGATTTCATCCGGGAGCGCACCGAGGGTTTTGATGAGATGGCCGCGGTTGTGGAGAAGTACCCTCCTGAGGCCGTGGAGAAGATAACCGGGATTCCCGCGTCCAAACTCATAGAGGCCGCAAGGCTCTTTGCAAAGAACAGTCCTTCCGCGATCCTCTATTGCATGGGTATAACCCAGCATACCACCGGGACCGACAACGTTAAGTCCCTGGCCAACCTTGCAATGCTCACAGGAAATCTGGGGAAACCCGGAAGCGGAGTTAACCCCTTGCGGGGCCAGAATAATGTCCAGGGCGCATGTGATATGGGTGGGCTTCCCAATGTCTTTTCCGGTTATCAGCCCGTGACTGACGATTCTGCAAGGCGGAAAATGGAGAAGATCTGGGGCGTCACGGGTATTCCCGACAAGCCCGGTCTGACAGTGACCCAGATGGTCCCCTTGGCCCATGAGGGAAAGATCAAGGCCCTGTATGTGATCGGTGAAAATCCCATGGTATCGGATCCTGACCTGAACCATGCGGAGACTTGTTTCAAGTGCCTGTCATTTCTCGTGGTGCAGGACATATTCATGACCGAGACGGCAAGGATGGCCGACGTGGTGTTGCCTGGTGCCTGCTTTGCTGAAAAGAATGGAACGTTTACAAATACTGAAAGGCGTGTCCAGAGGGTAAGAAAGGCGGTTTCAGCCCCTGGTGCGGCCTGGGAGGACTGGAAGATAATAGTCGCCTTGTGCAGGAAGATGGGCCACAATGTGTCGTTTGAGAACGCGGAACAGGTGTTTTCCGAGATAACCGAAACAACTCCTTCATACGCAGGCATTGATTATTCCAGGATAGATGACGAGGGTATTCATTGGCCATGTCCCTCCAAGGATCATCCAGGCACCCCGATTCTCCATACGAGTGGTTTTCCAAAAGGCAAAGGGACTTTTTTCGCAATTGAACATGTTCCGCCAGCGGAACAGCCGGATGACGAATATCCTTTGCTCCTTACCACTGGGAGGGTTCTTTATCATTACCATACTGGAACCATGACCAGGCGTGTGGAGGGCTTGAACCAGAAGGTGCCCGGGGCCTATGTGGAAATTTCAGAGGCCGATGCAAAGCGGTTCGGCATAGAAGATAACGACCGGATAAAGATCCTTTCCCGAAGGGGGGAAATAGAAGCCACCGCCCGTGTATCAGGGATGACCGAGCCAGGGACCATATTTATTCCTTTTCATTTCGCCGAAGCAGCGGCAAACCGCCTGACCAACGCTGTGCTTGATCCTGTCTCCAGGATACCTGAATACAAGGTATGCGCGGTCCGGATAGACAAGGCAGCCTGATTTGCGCCTGTAGCAGGGAGTGTGTAGATGACGAAAATATCGGGGAGAAGCGGGCGGGGGGACTTTTTTTTGTTTTTTATCCTGGCGCCCGCGTTTTTAGCCATGGTTTTGTGGCCATTGTCAGCCACGGGCGGTTCGAACTCATGCGTGACAGGCCCCACCGGCGAAGACGAGGATTTTGACCTCTTTTCCGAGTATGCAAATTGCGAGCCCGTGAGGTGGGATCCCCTGGAGCCTTACAACCGGTTCATGACCAGGGTTAATGACCGGCTTTATTACTGGGTGCTCTCTCCTGCGGCCAAGGCGTATTCAAAGGTGGTGCCAGAGGAGGTCCGCATGGGATTCAAGCGTTTTTTTTCCAACCTGGGCTTCCCCGTTCGATTCGTGAACAACGCCTTGCAGCTCAAAGGCAAAAGAGCCCTGAAAGAGGCAGGCAGGTTTATTGTGAATACAATCGGCGGCATGGGGGGATTTTTTGACCCGGCCAGGGACTGTCTGGGATGGAACGAGGCTGATGAAGACTTTGGCCAGACCCTTGGGGTTTGGGGTGTACCTTCGGGTTTCCCGGTGGTGTGGCCTTTTTTCGGTCCGTGTAATGCCAGGGATTCTGTGGGCCTTTTTTTTGATTCCATTTTTCAGCCCGTTAATTACATCCCGGAATGGGAATACAAGGCAGGGGCCTATGCTTTTGAGACCGTAAACTGGGTGTCTTTGAATATCGATGCTTATCCCACCCTTACCAGGGATGCCATGGATCTTTATATTCTGCTCCAGGACGCATACGAACAGAACAGGAGCAAGGCTGTTTCTCAATAATTTCCCCGGATTCCGGAGGATATCATGAAAAAGATCGTGATTTTTCCAATAATATTTTTCGCTGTCTGTTTTTTTCTCTCACCGGGATACAGGCTATGCGCGGCTCCAGCCCAGAATGATCCGGGCCGCGATGTGCTGAATCTGCTGAAAGCAAAGGTCGATGCAGTACTATCTGTGTTGAACAATAAAAAGCTGTCAGTTGATGAGAAGAAAAAGAAGATAGAGATACTGGTCGATCCGCTTTTTGACTATAAGCTTATTGCGAAACTTACCCTGGGCAGGAAATACTGGGGTATGCTTGATTCGGCCCAGAAGAAGAAGTTTGTCAACCTGTTTGTATGCCGAATGAAGCAGTCGTACTTCGACAAAGTGGCGCTCTACTCCGGGGATGCCGGCGCAAAGATAGTCTATGGCACTCCGAAAGTTTCTGGCCGAAAGGTCTCTGTCCCTATGGAAGTGACCGCAAAGGAGACCACTGTCTCCATGGAATACAAGTTCTATAATGATGGCAAGGTATGGCGAATATATGATGTATCTATAAATGGTGTCAGCATTGTTGCGAGCTACAGATCCCAGTTCGCCCAGGTCATGGAGAATGGGGGAGTGAAAAAACTTTTGTCCGATCTCGAGTTGCCGCCGCCGGCGGCCGGTGGTGCAAAGCCGGGAGGCAAGGATGCAGGGGTGTTTCCGTGCAAAGAGATCCGCGATGTAGAGTAGCTCATGAAAAAACGATATCTTTCATATTCCTGGTTCGCGGACCGGGTGCTTCTTGCCCACCCAAGGTGGGTTCTTTTTTTCTTCTTCATGTTTCTTGGAGTTTGCGGATACTATGCCAGGGATTTCAGGATAGAAGCATCGTCTGACACCTTGGTCATGAAGGGGGACGAGAGTTTCCGTTATTTCCAGAAAATTTGGGAGCGTTACAAGGGAAAGGATTTTGTCGTTATAGCTTATATTCCAAAGTCAGAAGATCTCTTTTCCAAAGATACGCTCGCACATATCTCGCTTCTGAAAAAAGAACTTCAGCAAATCAAGGGGGTTGATAGCGTTACGACGCTGCTGGATGTCCCCCTTTTCCAGAGCCCACCTGTTGAACTAAAAGAGCTCCTTTCAGGCATCCATACCATCACCTCTCCTGAAACCGATAAAAGACTCGCAAGAATCGAGTTTACAACAAGTCCGCTATACAAGGATCTTCTTGTCAGTCCGGATGGAACCACCACGGCCATACAGGTCGTGCTGACCCCTGATGAAAAATACGAGTCCCTCTGGCGCAAACGGGTGGAGATGGAGGACCGTATAGCGTCAGGACAGCTCTCCAAGAAAGATTTGATCACATATAACAGCATTGTGAAACAGATCCGCTCCCTGCGGGCGTCCCTGGATGAAAGAAGGCATGAAACCATAGGCCACATCAGGGATGTGATGAAAGAGCACAAGTCCGAAGCTGATCTCTTCCTCGGCGGAGTAAGCGTCATAGCCGACGACATGATGGCCTATATCAGAAATGACCTGGCGGTCTTTGGCACCGGGGTAGTGATTTTCCTGGTTGTAGTCCTGGGATCAATATTCAGGCGGATCGCATGGGTGGTTCTCCCCATGGGATGCTGTTTTTTTTCGGTTCTTGCAACCATCGGGATTTTAGGGTTCTTCCAGTGGCCGGTTACGGTAATCTCATCTAACTTCGTATCCCTTCAGCTGATCATTACCATGGCGATTGCGATCCACTTGGTGGTGCGCTACCGGGAGCTTTCAGTCCATCATCCGGGCGAGTCGCACAGGAGCCTGATACTCCAGACCGTGGAATCGATGAAAACCCCTATACTTTATGCGGCCATGACAACGATTGCGGGATTTGGTTCTCTGTTATGGTCCCGTATACTGCCGGTTATCACGTTCGGATGGATGATGATTGCAGGGATTGTTGTCTCGCTTGTGGTGAGCTTTATATTTTTCCCATCGGCCCTTGTCCTCATGAAAAAGCCGGTTCCTCCTGAAACCAAGGGCGGTGGGGCATCCATAACAAAAGCAGGAATATACCTTGTCAGGCATCATGGAAAATCCATTCTGGCTGTAAGCCTTTTGCTGCTTCTTTTCGCCGTGCTCGGCGTAAAAAGGTTATCTGTCGAGAATGCGTTCATAAATTACTTCAGGGAATCCACCGAGATCTACCAGGGCTTGTCGGTTATTGACCGCAAGCTTGGCGGAACCACTCCGCTCGATGTCATAGTTTCACTGGATGAAACAGAAGATACGCAGGCTGCAGCTCAGCAGGATTCAGGGACAGGTGACGATGAATTCGATATGTTTTCTGAATTCGAAAAGGAATCAGACAGCTCCAAGTACTGGTTTACGCCATACAGGCTCTCGCGCATAGAAGCGATCCATGATTACCTTGAATCAGATCCCTTTGTGGGCAAAGTGCTCTCTTTGGCCACATTGAAAAAGATCGCGGAGCAGATAAACAAAAAGCCATTAGACAGCTTCGACCTTTCATTGCTCTTCAACGAGTTTCCCCCAAAATACAGGGATATGCTGATAAAGCCCTATGTATCGGTTAAGAACAACGAGGCCAGGATTTCGGCAAGAATAAGGGACTCCGCCCCGGGGCTCAGGCGCGGAAAGCTTTTGAAAAAGATCAAGACCGATATTGTCAATAAGCTGGGCTTTAAACCAGACAAGGTAAAACTGACCAATCTTCTGGTCCTATACAACGAAATCCTCCAGCGTCTTTTTGATTCCCAGATCCGCACCCTTGGCATTGTTTTACTGGCCTTAGGAGTTATGTTTTTGATATTGTTTCGTTCATTTCTGGTGTCTGTTATCGCGCTTTTCCCTAATCTTTTGTCTGTGGCTGTTGTTCTGGGTTTCATGGGGTGGGCGGGCATACCGCTCGACATCATGACCATAACCATTGCATCCATCAGCGTGAGTATCGCGGTTGACGATACCATACATTATATACACAGATTCCGCCGGGAGGTCGCAAAGGACGGCGATTATATTGCGGCCATGGAAAGATCCCACGGTTCCATAGGTTTCGCCATGTACTATACATCTGTAACCATAATAATAGGATTTTCCATTCTGTCTGCTTCAAATTTCATTCCCACGATTCTCTTCGGACTTTTAACAAGCCTCGCCATGGCTATTGCGATTGTAGCGGCTCTTACATTGCTTCCAGAGCTGCTTATCCTCCTGAAACCGTTTAAAAACAATACGCCTGCCTGATGATATCTCCAAATCACCTCCCTTTTGCTTTTTTGTTGAACTTTGCACTGTAGTTTTCTATAAACACTGTTAAATTCATATTCAAAGGCCTTATGTGATATGCGGGGAACTTGGATGTTAACCAAGGAAAAGGAGGGATTATGATACCGAAAAGGCACCATACACAGATCTTTGTTGTAATGGCTATGATATTTTTCTTCTCTTTATCAGGCTGTAATTTTTCAGAAAGGCAGGGAAACGTTTGCCCGGAGAGCAAAACACTATACGGCTCCATGTGGATAGGTGTAAAAAACGCCAAGCAGACAGGGGATAACCAATATACCATGAGTTACAAGGATGAACACACGGAAGATGGACCGGAAACACTTGCCGATATTATACTTTCAGGTCTTCTCGATTTATTTTCTTCCTATATTGTGAATGCACTGGATCCGGTGATTCTTCAGGTTCCCGATGATGTAACAAATATTACCGCCACTTATAATGATTATGGAGGCAATTCTGGAAATATGGTCGTGACCCCTATGAACTCCGTTCCCGTGACACCGGGCGAATCAATTTATCCGGAAAACGGCTACCGTCTGGTCGTGATAGAATTTCCCGAGGGCTTTGAATTACCGGAAAACAGCGAGGATGCGCATTGGTATGAAATTTCCGTGCAGGCCGATGTCGGAGAGGCAAGGGATATCAGTGTGAAAGGGATCTGCACAATGAAGGTGACAGGCGACGGGACCGACTATTATCTCCCGGTGCTGCCTGCAGTGACGGATTTCTCCGAAGTTCCCTCATTTACAGTACCCCTGTCTGCTGAAGGTCCCCAGGCCATAGCCGATTTTCCGGCACTCGAAGATCTGCCGGATACACCTGATACGATTACCTATGATTTCGCAGGGGGCGGTGCTGAAGGCGACGAAGACGGGGTATGCTTTATCAGGTCGATTTTCTAGTCAACTGGTTACATATCCTGGAATTGGTTGGTGCATTGCATAGGCGGGCTTATTTATGCCCGCCTTTTTGTGTTTGCCCGGCAAAGCCGGGACCCCGTCCGCTTGAAAGAAAGTGGAGATACCCCCTCTGAGGGGAAATCATCTGAATCGCAAGGACGTTTCTGGTAACTTCAGCGTCTGAAGGAAGCGCTATGAAATGAATGGTACATAGCGAAAGCAAACTTGATTCGGCTGAAGCAGAGGGTAAGCCTGCCAAATAAGGCAAAGCCCGATACTCAGACAGACTGCTTGAGTGTTTGAGGATGGGATCATTTCCAGACCGGTCATTAACCGGGGAAGCCCTGTAGAGTTCCGGCATGTGACCGGGAATTGAACGGCAAGAGGAGACTCAAGCCGTACAAGATGCTTTGCAGGGTGGCAGATGAACCCGTAGTAGTGTTGAAGTCTCCGCCTGAGAAAGCTGGTAACAGTGTGGTGGACAAAACGGAGATGACCCACAGCAAAGACTGAGGGAGGCTGACGGAGAGCCAAAAGCGCTGCCAGCTGCGAAGGGGTGAAGTTTATTCGAAAGTTCTGAAAAGTAAACTGCTCTCGTTGGTTATTTCAGAAAGAAATCACTTTTCTGGATCGATTAAAGAAATTTTAGGTAGTTTGATCTTATATTCTTTAAAATCAAGTATATGTAATTGTCGGCGGATGATCTCTCTCATTTGTAAAGCGGGTTTAAGACAAAATTTTTCCAATAAATTGCGATCAATATCTTGAGTTAACGCGGCCCAAGGCATAATTAACTTCATGAAGCCTGTGGCCAGCCTTTTTATAGCTTCAATATCTCGGGTATCCGCATCAGGGGAATATTTAAATCGATCATCAATAATGGCTCTATATCTAATATCATCTCTTAATTCATGAAGAATTTCTGAAAAATACTCTGCATTGATAGCCCAACCTTTTGCCTTCATATTCTCCTTCATTCTAGGGATACACCAACCTTTGATAAAGCCATGAAACCGGTCTAATAACGCTGACTCATGAAAAACCTGTGGAAGTTCCTGAAACATATTGATGGATGTGTTCATATAATCTTGGCCAATATTACCCAGAAGAATGAAACCCGATTCAGCAACCTCTCTATGATCACCCACTCTAAATTCTCCGCTTTCGAGATAACCCTTCAAGGCCCCTCGGATCTCTTCCTCGTCAGGAAAAGTGATACTTTGTATTTCATCAAGTGCTATATAATCGTATCTTGTGATTATCCCTGGGGAACGTCTGCCTTGATCATAAAAAAGTTTTGCTCTGGTAATGCTACCCCCACTGACCAACCAGCCATATTTGCTAATTTGTGAGAAAAGGTATGATTTGCCAGTCCCTTTTGGAGCTAACTCAATAAGATTTGTCCTTTTTTCGACAAATGGTAAAAGCCTTGAGATAAAGGTGATTTTTTGGTTTGAATCCAAAAAACCAGCTGGATTATAATCCACCGCGGCAAGGATGATATCCATCCATTCCGTTGGTGTAAATTCCTGAGATGCCTTCTGAAAATATGTTAGATCCACCCGATAAGGCTTGAATGCTTTAAAATCAGTCATATAAATAACGCCTGTCTCTTTTTTCCCGATCCGATAAAAACGCCATTCGAGTTCCACCACACCCCAATTTTCATAACTATTAATGAGTTCGTCGGCTTTGCGCTTCAATAGTCTTTTATCAATGATGGCCTCATACCGTTTTTTCGGGAAACCAAAATCCGGCAGAGAGAATAATCCTTCACCTGTCTTAACGTCAAGTTCCGCCCTTATTTTAACCAGGATTTTGACTGGCAAATAATCCTGCATCATTCGCTTTTTCAGACGTTCCCAATCTTGCCTGCGAGGAATATATTCGCTAACATAGTTTTGAACTTCAGATAAATCCACCGAGCCATCCTCATGAGCAAATCGCCTGATTAACCAGTCCCTCAGAAATCCGGGAATCCCTAATGCCCCTATCGATTTACTACGTCGAGGATCTTTATAAACTACCATATTCGAAAAGACATTTCTTAATTTGTCGATTATCTCTTGATTGCTCATTTTAGATACCCAAGTCCTCTTCCTCTAACCCAGCAATAATCTCTATAGTGATATTGCTTATCCATCTGTCTCTTGCTTTCAACGTCAATTCGTATTTCCCAGACCTGATTCCTTGAATCTGAAATCTATACCTTCCTTGGCCAATTTTTTCTCCACTAATCTCCTTACCATCTGAAAAGCGTACTTCAAGTAGTCCAATATCTGGTTTAATCTGGATCTCCAATACGCCTTTTCCGGATGTATCTAAACGGATCTTTTTATTGGTCACCTGGAAGCTGATTTCGACATCAGCTTCCATCTTTTGAATAACCATAACCGGCACAAGCACTTCTTCAGGCGATGCCCCTCCGTGAACCTCATTAAGAGCGCCAGAGGATCCTTCAAAACGGCCGTGTTTTAATAGGAAAATTTTATCCTCCTGTTGAGTCCAAACCTTTTCAGAGGATTGGTGCGTGGAGAGAATCTTTGTTCCTTCGATAAAAGCGACTCGCTGCCACTTATGCGATTTCGCAATCCCCTTAGGCAGTGGAATCGTATTTTTGTTGAATTTATAGCGCGTAAGACCATGGTCACTTGTAACGATCACTTGATCCTGATGAATCAGCATTTTTTTAATTTGATGAATAATATTTTCAACTACATCTAATTGCCTCATTAAGGACTCAGGAAATTGGAAATATTTATGACTGGTTTCATCGAGATCCCGAATAATCTTCACTCCAGATGGAAATTGATTTTTAGAAGTGATTGTAGGCAAATTGGCTCTTGTAATTTCGATATGCTCTATATGATAAGCTTCCAAGCTATGGCAAATTAGATTTAACCACTCTATTCCCAAGCCATCAACCCAGATTTGATTCGCTGGAGGGATTGAATATTTCTCTAAAAGCTTTTCTAATACACTTTGTCGTGTCGGATAGCTCCAGATACGCTCCTTTTGTGCGAAGGCAGATGCGATGGCTTCCAAAGGCTCGCTTTGCTCATCGAGTATCTTGGCCCTACGATACAGTTTAAAATATTCAATTAAAATGTCATCATCAAGGTAATGATGGCAGGGCATCAAATACTTTTTCAGTGTGGGATAAGAAACATCTAATGCCCTCCAAAGAGCTTCTTCGCCTGGGAAATTATCGGAAAGTAATTTTTTTACAATATGAATCGCGGATAATTTTTCTTTCTCAGAGAGACCTGTTAATAAATAGAGCTTTGCGAAATTATCCGATTCGCTCTCAAATATTTCCCAAAAATTATCATCGATTACTTGAGAGCCCAAAATTTTTATGGCTTTCTTGCGTTTTATAAGATGGCTCGGATCAATTTGTTGATTTTTTTCTATAGGGAAATATAGTAGTTTCTTCACGAATTCATCAAATGATGAAGCATGAATAAATATATTCTCAATGAAATCTGATGGTTGCTGTAACTTACCCCATAGCCAAAATAATTTTTTTTCATTATTGGAAAGGTTTGCCCATTTGCTCTCAAGTATTTCCCAAAATTGATAGTCGATAATATTGAATACCTTCTGAGCAATTTCTTCAAAAGTGGCTTGCGGAAAGACTTTTTCAAGCAACCAATTCCAAAAATCATCTCCAGCCATATCTTGCTGCAAGTTTTCAGCACCAGACACATAGGCTCTTAATATTTCAAAAGAGTTGCAAAATCTCTTTACGCCTAATCCATCACCGATCCGTTCTACAAAACGGGTTACT
>CAYVIE010000007.1:24741-35559 GCA_964451355.1 uncultured Desulfobacteraceae bacterium | reverse complement strand
AGGGCGGCATGAAAATTTAGACAATAAAATGTCCAAAAAATTGTGGACCGCTACAAAACAAGGTAAATCGAATTTGCCTGCAACAATGCGATGGAATAGTCTGTTATTGTACGTCTGAATTTGCGCACCTGTCGCAATGGCGGGTGTTCATGGATCCAGGATAAAATAATTCGTACTGTAAATATAAATTCTGCAAAAGCGGCCATGCCGGTTAATTAAAAACTGTTTCCAAACGGGGTGATTTATGGATATTCCAGGCTCTTACACCCGCCGGAGTGCGGGATGGTTCTTTTTTTCATTCCTGTTCGAGACTGCTGTTATCGCAGCATTTTTTCTATGGTTTTGGAATGGGTTGGATCCGGCCTTGATTGTCAAGGCGCTCAAATCATGTGGAGCGTCTCATACCGATAACACCCGGATCGTGGTGGAGATTACAAGACAAATCGGATTGTTTCCCGGTTATTTTTTAATGGCTGCATCTTTATCCATATTTTTTCTTCATCTTGTTTTATGGATGATACTCAAGCGTTCCGTGAGAAAACTTACTGAAAAAGGTGCCGAGCTTCCGGAAGAACCCGGCGGATTGGACCGGGAACCCATCGACATGGACGAAGGCATAGTCTCAATTCAAACCGCAGAGACAAGGACCATGTATAAACGTTACTACCTGCACCTGTTGTCTGTTTTGCAGCGGGAAGGGCGGCTGGTCGATTTCCTGATGGAGGACCTTTCCCCTTATCCGGACGAACAGATAGGTGCTGCTGTGAGGGCCGTTCAGGAGCAGTGCAGAAAAGTCCTTGTCAAGTATATTTCCCCAAGGCCTGTCACCGACGGTGATGAGGGTGACAGTGTAACCGTTGACAAAGGTTTTGATCCTGCGGCGGTAAGGCTTACAGGAAATGTTTCTGGAGACCCGCCTTATCATGGAATATTGCGGCACAAGGGATGGAGAGCAGGAAAAGTTGAACTTCCGGAGATCCTGTCTGCTGGTCCTGATCCCCATATAATTGCGCCTGCAGAGGTAGAGATACCCTGAAAAACAATAGGTGATCCGGGGCAGGTGTTATGATGTGCGCGTAACAATTGGAAGCTTAAAGATAGAATTAAAGATTCAACCTCGATTGAAAAAGCCTGCTGCTTTAGTAACCTATTGTGACCGGCGGCATTCTGTCCCGGTCATGAAAAAAAATAGCTTTTTTCATCCCGGACCCGGAGGTGTTTTCCCGCAAATATTCTGCAGGCAAGACGTTGCAAGCCGTCTGGAAAGTCGCATACTAAAAGTAAAAGTATGAAAAATCATTTCACGGTCAAGGGCAACGCTGCAGACTTTGTTTTTACGAAACCATAAATTTATGTTGTTTATACTTGATGGTAATCCAAGATGGAGGGAGACGTGCGCGCACCTAGATATATAGTTGGTATAGATCTCGGCACTACAAATACGGTTGTAGCTTTTGCCGAATCAAAGATTGAAAAAGGAGAAGCGCCGCATATAAAAATATTTCCCATTGCCCAGGTGGTAGCGCCAGGTGTGGTTGAACGCAGGAATCTCCTGCCTTCATTCATATATATACCCACAAAATCGGAATGCACCGGAGATGCCTTTGCTCTTCCCTGGGAAGAAACAAACGGGACTTATGTCATTGGCGAATACGCAAAGCAAAGGAGTTCCGAGGCCCCCCAGAGAGTGATTTCATCAGCAAAATCATGGTTGTGTCATCAGGGTGTTGACAGGGAGGACAAGATACTGCCATGGCAAGCGCCCGAAGATGCCGGCAAACTTTCTCCTGTTGAGGCGTCGGCAAGAATTCTTTCTCATGTCATAGCCGCATGGAATCATGATATGGCCTCGTCTGATCCTTCCCTTAGGCTGGAAGAACAAAGGATCTACCTGACGGTTCCGGCTTCTTTTGATGCGGTTGCAAGAGAATTGACCGTCAGGGCCGCTAGGTTGGCCGGTTTAGAGGATATCACCCTGATAGAGGAACCCCAGGCGGCTTTCTATGCATGGATAGATAATGCAGGGGATAAGTGGCGCAAGATAGTTCATAAGGGAGATCTTGTTCTTGTATGCGACGTGGGAGGAGGCACAACTGATTTCAGTCTTATCCGAGTGGCCGAAGAGGATGGCGCCCTGACGCTGGAGCGTATCGCGGTCGGCGAACATCTCCTTGTTGGTGGCGACAATATGGATCTTGCGATTTCATATCACCTTGCCGGCCGACTGGCACAAAAGAAAAACCGCCCTGATCCTTGGCAGATGCGATCTCTGGTCCATTCCAGCAGGGAAGCCAAGGAAAGATTGATGTCTGACAGCGATATCGAACATTATCATGTAACCATTCTCGGTCGCGGTGGTGGCGTCATTGGAGGGGCCACCAGGATAGAAATCTCCAGGAAAGATCTGGATTCCTTGATAATGGAAGGTTTTTTCCCTGTTTGCGCCCCAGACGACAGGCCGAACAAGGGCGGCAGGCCCGGACTCCAGGAGGGAGGGCTTCCCTATGTTCCGGATCCCGGCATTACACGTCATATGGCGGAATTCCTTGCCGGAGCCCTTCGTGGCAGCGATGCGGGATTTGCTTACCCCACAGCTGTTTTATTCAATGGCGGGGTGATGAAACCTGAATTACTTCGCGGCCGGATACTCGATATAATTTCATCTTGGCTTCAGGGTAACGATAGCCTGGTGGAGCTTCAAACATGTGATTTTGATTTTGCTGTCGCCAGGGGAGCGGTCTATTACGGACATGCCTGCCTGGGTAATGGAATCAGGATAAGGGCCGGGCTGAACAAGACATATTACATAGGAATAGCCGCGTCCATGCCCGCTGTCCCCGGTATGCCGCACCCTGTAAAGGCACTTTGCATTGCTCCGTTCGGTATGGAGGAGGGTACTTCCTGCTCCATAACCGAGCGTGAGTTTGTCCTTGTGGTTGGTGAACCTGCACGCTTCGAGCTGATGGCTTCGTCAGTCCGCAAAGATGATCCTGTTGGGGCTGTGGTGGAGGACTGGGAAGATACTATCGAGGCGGTTGCCGCAATTGAAACCATGTTGGAGCATGATTCAGCAGGCTCCGTTCCGGTGACCCTGGAAACAAGGGTGACCGAGATAGGAACGCTCGAAGTCTGGTGTGTTTCCGTAGAGGATAACCGCAAATGGAAACTTGAATTCAACATACGAAAGCAGGATTGATTCATGCCGGTCACAGGCCCCTACATAGTCGGTATAGATCTCGGGACAACCAATTGCGCAGTCTCATATACTCGATTGGATGAAACCGGTGGTAAGCGGAAGGGAATACGCCTTTTCCCCATACCCCAGCTTACAGGTCCGGGGGAGATTGAACGCCTGAACGTTTTGCCGTCATTTGCCTATCTTCCCGGTGAGTTTGACCTGGCTGAGGACTCCATCCGTCTTCCCTGGAGGTCGGACAGCAATATTTTTGTGGGGGCCTGGGCAAGGGATCATGGTTCAAAACGTCCTGGAAGGCAGGTTTCGTCGGCAAAGAGCTGGCTGTGTCACAGAAGTGTTGACAGGCATTCACGGATTCTGCCGTGGGGCTCGGAAGAGAAAGTCACAAAAATTTCCCCGGTTGAGGCTACTGCTGCGTATTTGAGGCATATACGGATGGCTTGGAATCATGTACATGCTGGTGATCCAGAAGCTGTTCTTGAAAACCAGAGGGTGATCATTACAGTGCCCGCCTCATTCGATGAAGTGGCGCGTGATCTTACCATAGAGGCCGCAAGAGAAGCCGGTTATCCTGATGTGACCCTTATTGAAGAACCCCTGGCGGCCTTTTATGCCTGGCTATTATACCATGAATCCGACTGGGAACGTCACGTCTCTCCGGGGGAATTGATTCTGGTGTGTGATGTGGGAGGCGGCACCACTGATTTCACCTTGATTTCACTGGCAGTAAAGGATGGTGCACCAAGATTCGAGAGGATCGCAGTCGGTGACCACCTTATTCTTGGAGGAGACAATTTCGATCTTGCCCTGGCAAGGGTCGCTGAAAAAAGATTCGGTGTAAAAACATCCCTTTCAGCGGACAGGTGGAAGACACTATGTCATTTGTGCAGGCGAGCAAAGGAGCAGCTGCTGACCGGCAAGGTGGAAAAGTATACAGTCACAATGATGGGTGAAGGCACACGGTTGATAGCCGGAACCTTGAGCGCCGAGCTGGATTACAGGACCGTTGTGGACGTTGTTGTGGATGGTTTTTTCCCGCTTGTGGACAAGAGTATTCCCCAAAAGAAATCCGCTCGTACAGCCATATCAGAGTTCGGACTGCCCTATGAGACAGAGCCCGCAGTGACTCGCCATATTGGCTGGTTTCTTGAAAGGCATGCCGAATCGGTGGAGCGTTTCCTTGACCGCAGCGATCCGTTTCCTGACCGCATACTATTCAACGGCGGCTCGTTGACACCGAAAATTATACAGGATCGTATCAGGGAGTCAATCAGGCACTGGTTTTCACGCAAAGATGAACAAGGGCCGCGGCTTCTTTCCACTCCTGGTCTGGATATCGCCGTTTCTGTGGGCGCGGCTTATTACGGCCTTGTAATGGAGGGAAAGGCCTTGAAGGTGGGGAGCGGAAGCCCGCGCTCCTATTATCTCGGTTTTAGTAGCAGCGGCGATATATCTGATGAGAAAAAGGGTATCTGTATCGTTGAGAGGGGAATGGAAGAAGGGACACGCATAGCCTTGGATGATCATTCCTTTTCAGTTATAACCAACAGGCCGGTTTCGTTTGAGCTTTATGCATCGAGTTTCAGGTCGGGAGACAGGATCGGGGATATGGTCGAAATTGACGATACCCTGACAAGGCTTGAACCAATAGAGACAGTAATCAAATTCGGTAAAAAAGCCAGGGCAACGGCCATCCCGGTTTTACTTGAAGCCGTGTATACGGAAACAGGTGTTCTTGAACTCTGGTGTTGCTCCAGGTCTACCCAGCATCGCTGGAGACTAAGATTCCAGGTCAGGGGAGATTCTGTGGGTTCCAACATGCAGCACGTGAAGGAACGGGCCGTATTTGAGGAATCCGTTGTGAAGGCTTTACTTTCGGCCATTGAATCGGCATTTAGCCCTGAATCAGACGCAAGAAGCCTGAAGTCCCTGTCGCCGAAATTGGCTGAAATACTTGGTATGCCAAGAGAAAAATGGCCCCTGGGCATTTTACGCAAGATAGCTGATTACCTCATCGAAAATATCCGATTCAGAAAGGTTTCCCCCGTTCATGAATTGCGGTGGATGAACCTGCTTGGGTATTGCCTGCGGCCGGGATACGGCGATGGCGCAGACCAGGTAAGGCTCGAAGGGTTGTGGAAGATATATAAGTCAGGTCCTGCCTACAGAAACAACCAGCAGGTCAAAAACGAGTGGTGGATACTCTGGAGACGTGTATCCGGCGGTCTGTCTCCTGGAAGACAACTGCAAGTCATCCAGGATGTTCGTTCCATTATTATGGATAAAAAGAATCGGCCATCGAGGCTTCACGGGCAGGAGAAAATCGAGATCCTCATGGCTGCGGCTTCAATGGAGAGAATATCCGTAAAAGATAAATTCAGGCTTGGTGAATTTGTTTTTACTCATATGAGCCCCAAAAAGGCGATGCCCCAGCATTTCTGGTGCCTTTCCCGGCTTGGGGCACGTAAACTGCTTTATGGCCCTGATGATCGTGTCATACCTGCGAAAAATATAGTCCCATGGATAGAGAAAATCCTACAAACAGAATGGAACAACATCCGGCCTGCTGCCACTGCTTTGGTCAGTCTGACGCGAAAAACCGGGGACAGGCTGCGTGACGTTCCGGACGAGACGGCTTCAATGGTATGTAAATGGCTGGAGAATCATGGTTTTGAGGATTTGATCCATCCTGTTGTAAACGTGATTGATTTGAAGGCTGAAGAGCAAGAAGGAATCTTTGGCGAATCGTTGCCTTCCGGGTTAGTTTTACCATCGTGAATTTTTGTTTCGGTTTTTTTGATATTGTGAGCTTTACCGTGAAAACTCCTCCAGAGCCGGGGTGAAAAACAGCCTTGTTTTCATGCCCGGGGGTGATTGCTGCTAATCATGAAAGTTTACGAGTCCATCATGTAATCGTTATCGTATTGTTGATTCAGGGGCTGAACCTTCCCGGAATGGCTTACACGGATATGATTTTAGTTTTGAAATGTTTTTCTGGTTGTCTTATGTAAAACAAAAAAAGGGGATACACATTTGTTGATCATTACGAAATCGTATCTATTTAATGCAAGTATGCATATAACATGAAGCCCTCCCAAAAATCAGGTGGGTTCACTCCCACAAGGCCTTTTTTGATAGCACATCGTGGCGCAAGGGTAGATGCGCCCGAAAATACAATATCCGCATTCGACCGGACCATTGAGTGCGGGGCCGATGGCATTGAATTCGATGTCAGGTTGACCCGTGATCTTGTGCCCATTGTATTTCACGATTCTGACTTGACTAGAATCTGCAAAAGTCCTTCCAGGATTTCCACGCTCCCGTATTCTGATATTAAATTGATAGACGCGGGTTCATGGTTTTCTCGCAGGTATACGGGCGAACAGATACCCACTCTGGAATCGGTCCTTGTGCGTTATTCGGGAAATATACAGCTTTTTATCGAGTTAAAGCATGAGGAATACAGGGATGGCTATCAAGGCGGTGCATCTGCTATGCAGCATGAAGTAACAAGGAAAACATTTGCAGGCATTATCACAGATTTGATCTGCAAGCATGTAAGCAATGATCAGATGGATTCCATAAAAATTCTTTCATTTGATACCGCCTTGTTAGACGAGGTTTCAAAACTACTTCCTGGTATCGGCTTTGTCTGGAATAAAAACAGGGCCGGTGATATGTGGGTAAAAGCTGATGGCAGTATAACCAATAGAATACCTGAGGGCTTGTGGGCGCAAACTCTTCCGTTTTATCGATTCAGCCGCGGCTTTGCAGGTGCGTGTCACAGAAAAGGCCTGTTTGCGCTTACTTATTCATGCAACCGCCCGTTCTCAATCAGGAGGGCTGTAGAGATCGGGGCAGATGGGGTAATGACCGATGATCCATGCAGAACCATCAGCTATTTTAGGCGCTTGGTATCTCGTATTTGATTAGCCGGTATTGAAAAGGCGGATAGAGATGTTCATGCCTGGATTTAAATGAATGTAAATGGGGCCTGCCAGACAATTTTTTAAATTCCAAACGAAAGGAGTAAAAGATTGCTTAAACAAGGCCTGGTTATTTTTATGTTAATTTTTTCCGCTTCCAGTATTTGCTTTGCTATAGCAGACGTGCCCACCAACGTTAATCTTACCGCCACCATGGATTCAATTACAGTCACATGGGACGGTGATGGTGATGCGGATGGTTATTATGTTTACTGGGGCATTGAGACCTCTGATATGCATAAGGAGACAGTGGTAGGTTCCACAACAACTACATACACAATAACTGGACTTGAGTCTGGAACAACATACTATGTGCAGGTTTCAGCATATGATAACGATATAGAGACCGCGCTGACGGCCGTTAAATCCATTACCACCGAGAGGGATTCAGAGCCGCCCCCCCAAGTTGTAGGCCTGGATGTCACAGATATCAAAGATGTTAGTGAAAATTCCGTTCCCTTGACCTGGACACCGAGCGAAGCAGAGGATCTGGCAAGATACGTTGTCAAATACGGAACTTCATCTGGTAATTATACCTGGAGTGTCGATGTAGACAAATCTGATCATACTGTAGTTGTTAGTGGGCTTGATTCAGGAAAAAGATACTATTTTATTGTTATAGCAATCGACGAATCAGAGAATGAATCGGAAAAATCGACCGAACTCGTGGTTGATACCTTGCCAGATAACAATCCTCCTGACCCACCTGTTTATATTGAAGCTGTCTTATCCGGCCAGAACCAGGTGACTGTTTATGTAACTTATTCTGCACCCAGGATGCCTGACTTCAAGGATACCGTGATCTACTGGGGGCAATCCCAGAACTCTTATGTAGATAGCAAGGAAATAGGTGATGATACCACCTATACCATAGATGGTCTCGAGGAGGATACAGTCTGGTATATCACTGCCAATGCCTGCGATATTTACAACAATTGCAGTGATTACGGGCCTGAGGTATCCATTCGTATCGAGCGTACAATGCCTTTGATAGATCCGGATTCTGATTTTTCCGGTGGATGTTTTCTCTCTTCGCTTTTTGGCGGTTCGGATGAGATAGAGGATGACGTTGAGGATTACCGGAACCGAGCCGGAATATCAGCAAGCTGGCTTGCACCTGCAGAGTCAAAGTTCAATAATCACTACGGTAATGACACCTATCTGGTTTCCTGCTTTTATGAGCGAAAAATAAACGAAAGTATTGGTCTTGATTTGACTGCCGGATATTTTAAAAGGCATGGTAACCTTATAACTGAATCAGGCAAGGAGACCACGATTGATTCAACTATCACCCTGATACCCGTATCAGCATCGGTCCAGTACCAGTTTCCGATAGCTCCTTTTGTCAGCGGTTATATTGGCTGCGGTCCTGATTACTGGTATTGCCGGGAAGAAACCGTGCTCAGCGATGGCGCTTCCAGGATTTCCGAGTGGGTGTCCGGGTACCACGGCAAGGCGGGTCTATGGTTATACAACATGGATCCGGAATTCAGCAACCTGGGTGCTGTTGTGGAATGCCGTTACAGTAAAATCAATCGAATGGGTAAAAACAGTATCGACCTTGGGGGCTGGATCTTCTCGCTCGGCTTTTTTTATGGTTTTTAACATCCTGATTTTGTTATATTATAACATGATATACACAGGAATTCAATTTATGCATTAGTATTTTACCGTGAAAACACCTCCAGGGCCGGGTGAAAAAAATCCTGTTTTCATGTCTAGGGGTGATTGCTGCTTATCATGAAAAGTTTACAAAATCATCATTATGGAGGTATGATGAAAGTTTTTTTTCATTCATATTTTACACATGTATATACCAATGATCCTGCAGCAGAACCAGGCCGAATTGAGGCTGTGCTACAGGAGCTTCCAAAAGATACTGAACTTGTTGAACCAGCCGAGGCGACCGAGGATGAGATTCTGGCTGCTCATACAAAAAAACATGTTGAATCTGTTAGGATGCGTGGATTATACGAAATCTCAGCTCTTGCCGCAGGTGGCGCCAGGGATGCGGCAATACACGGATTGAAAGCACCTGCTTTCGGTCTTATAAGGCCGCCGGGGCATCATGCATCATCTGACAGTTCCTGGGGATTTTGCTTTTTCAACAATATGGCCATCGCCCTTCTTTCATTATATAAAAAACAGTTGATACAATCAGCGCTGGTCCTGGATGTAGATCTGCACTACGGTGATGGCACTGTAAACATTCTGGGTGGCGAGCCGTGGGTATCAATTTATAATCCAGAATCGAATAATCGCTCAGATTATATGAATGAGGTGGCAGAAATTCTTGGAGGAGCCAGGGTCGATATAATCGGTATATCCGCTGGATTTGACAATCATTTGAACGATTGGGGTGGTTTGCTCTCCACTGATGATTATTATCATATAGGAAAACTTGCCTCGCAGGCAGCGGCATCCTGTGGAGGGGGATGTTTTGCAATACTGGAGGGCGGATACAACCATAATGTTCTGGGAAAAAACGTGGCCTCCATGATCAATGGGCTGAGTGACGGCTACAGGGGTTCCTGATTCAGCTATAAGTACAGGTATGAGCGCAGGCCCGTTTTTCCTGGTTCGGTGAGCTGAGCATCTCGAATGAAAGCGACCGTCTTTATCAATAAAAATCAGGCAGGTTTCGCATATTTCACTTCGCGGAGTAAAATATAGAGGGATGCAATGGATCAAGACCCTTACCTCGCATTGACTTGGGGGCATCTCGCAGCCTGGGCGGGGAAGGAAACAGTCTCAGCCGGAATCGCTGTCTATCGGAAAAAAAAGGTGTGTGATCTTACAAGGGTAGGTAAAAACGGCCTGGTTGCGTGGGTTTATGAGGAGGAACCCTTTGCAACTTATGTATGGATCGAAGATGGTGATATGTTTTATCAATGTACATGTAATCCCGCCAATACATGCGAACATGCTGTCGCTGTTGTACTGGAGTATATCTCCATGATACGCCGGAACATTGGGATTCCGCACGCAAGAAAGGCGGATGAGAGATTTCATCTGTTATGATCCAATCCGAGTGCCTGACAGACGGAGTTGTGGCCGGCGAGGGAAAGTTTGAACAATTATATGATTTTCCAATAAGTTAGTTGAATAACGTGTGTTTATAGAAAGGATATGATGTGCGCATTGGAATCGGTTATGACATCCACAGGCTGGTAGAAGGTAGAAAGCTTGTTCTCGGTGGTGTTGTAATTCCATTTGCCAAAGGTCTTTACGGGCATTCTGACGCTGATGTTTTAACACATTCCCTATGTGACGCACTGCTCGGTGCGGCAGGGATGGGAGACATCGGCATGCATTTTCCGGATTCTGATGCTGAGTTTGAAGGCATACAGAGTCTTGTGCTATTGGAAAGGGTATGCGAACTGGTAAGATCGAAATTTCCACGCATCTATAACGTAGATTCCGTTATCATAGCGCAGGCTCCGAATTTGTCTCAGCATAAAGCGGAAATTGCCGCATCGTTGGCTCGGGTTCTTGGGATAGATGCTTCAACGGTCAATATTAAAGCAAAGACTAACGAAGGGTTGGGGCCGGTCGGGGAAGAAAAGGCGATTGCTGCATACAGCGCTGTACTGATCGGCTGCTAACAGGCGTGGCCGGCTGCATTATTATTTTTTT
>CAYVIE010000007.1:0-24641 GCA_964451355.1 uncultured Desulfobacteraceae bacterium | reverse complement strand
TAAGCGCTTGTCCAGTCATGATTCATTAGAGCTATTACGCCAAACTGATGCAGCCTCTTGGGAGATAATTATGAGGATTTATATATATAATACGTTATCAAGAAAAAAAGAATTTTTTGATCCTATCCAGTCAGGAACGGTCCGTATGTATGTTTGCGGGCCTACTGTATACGATTCATGCCATATCGGACATGCACGGAGCGTGGTCGTATTTGACGCTATTCACAGGTTCCTTGAAGCCGCCGGATATACGGTAGTGTATGTAAGGAATTTCACTGACATTGATGACAAGATCATCAAACGTTCCCTGGAAACCGGCAAGCCATGGGATCGTATTGCAGAGGAACACATTAATGAATTCAAAGACGAGATGGCGAAACTTTATGTGCTTCCTCCTGACCATGAGCCGAGGGCGACCTGGCACATAGATGATATAATTGAAATGGTTGCAGTGTTGCTTCAAAAAGGCCACGCCTATGAAACCGAGGGCGATATATATTTCGCCGTGGACACATGGCCGGAATACGGCAAACTTTCAGGCCGGAAACTTGAGGACATGGAGGCAGGAGCCAGGGTTGCCATAGATCCCAAAAAGCGTAATCCATTCGATTTTGCACTCTGGAAAGCGGCAAAGCCCGGTGAACCGTCCTGGGAAAGCCCATGGGGCAGAGGAAGGCCGGGATGGCATATCGAGTGCTCTGCTATGAGTGCAAAATACCTGGGAAAGACATTTGATATACACGGCGGTGGCAAGGACCTGATATTTCCTCACCACGAAAATGAAATCGCACAGTCAGAAGCCGCGTTTGGAACGGATTTTGTCAGATACTGGGTACATAATGGGTTCGTCAATATCGATAAAGAAAAGATGTCCAAATCCCTGGGCAACTTTCTCAGAATAAAAGATGTTCTTGAACAGGTGGATCCAGAAGCTTTGAGGCTCTTCCTTTTGTCGAATCATTACAGGTCGCCCGTTGATTATACGCCCAAGGCCCTGACCGAGGCGGCTGCTGCTTTGGACAAGATATATACGTTCATGAGCCGGATCGAAAACCATGTTCACGGTGGATTTGAAAAACTGGCCGCGGGTGAGATCGAAGCGGATAACTCTACATGGCAGGCATTTTGTGATTCCATGTGCGATGATTTCAATACCGCCAAAGGCATAGGGATTCTGTTTGATGCGTTACGGTTAGGGAACCGGCTTCTGGATGAGGTCGAATCCGGGGCTAAGCCAGATACCCTTGAGCAGGTATCAGAATTGGCTGCAGCTGTTCAACGTATGGGAGGAGTTCTTGGCATTCTCAACAGGCCCCCGTCTGCTTATTTCGCAGAAAAGCGCGATAAGGCACTTGAAACCCAGAAGATCGACCCCGCATGGATCGAGGATATGATTGGAAAAAGGTCTGCCGCCAGAAAAGCAAGGAATTTCAAAGAAGCAGACAGTATAAGGGATCAGCTCCTGAAGCTTGGAATAATCCTTGAAGATCATCCAGATGGCACCACGTGGAGATTTAAATCCTGATATATCCATGTTTTGGATATCTGCAATCCGTTTTACCGTGAAAACTCCTCCATAGCCGTGGTGAAAAACAGTCTTGTTTTCATGCCCGGTATGATTGCAGCTTATCATGAAAGGTTACGAGTCCATCATTCGTGGTGAATTTATCAAGAGCTTACCGCACTTGTCTCATCCGCATTGTGGTATATAATTTCTTCGGTACGCCCCGGGTTTGACCTGCATATCTCTATCCCGTTGCCAAAGCCTTGATTATGATTTTTCTGCAATGCATTTGAATCCATCAGGTTGATATATGTTATATGCTACTATAGCATGCTTCGGGATACTGCTTGTGGGAAGAATCAAGTTCCGCGCCCAGGGTCCCGGATTAGATTTTTGGGATTATACTTGAACATAATATAGGTGAATGGCATTGGAACCGGAACGTTTTAAACTGGTAACAGACATGATCCCCCGTGGGGACCAGCCTTCGGCAATAGACTTGTTGAGCAGGGGTGTGTTTGAAGGCAGGCCGCACCAGGTACTATTGGGTGTAACAGGTTCTGGCAAGACATTCACAATGGCGAATATTATAGAAAGGGTGCAGAAGCCGACCCTTGTTATCGCACCCAACAAGACTCTTGCGGCCCAGCTTTACAACGAGTTTTCATCGCTTTTCCCGGATAACGCGGTTGAGTATTTTGTGAGTTATTACGATTACTATCAGCCAGAAGCATATATCCCTGTGACTGATACTTATATCCAGAAAGATTCCTCCATAAATGAAACTATAGACAAGATGCGCCATTCAGCAACACGTTCGGTCCTGACACGGCGTGATGTGCTCGTTGTCGCAAGCGTTTCATGTATTTTCGGATTGGGAGCACCGGAGGATTATCTCGCCATGAGGTTCGATCTGTATCGCGGGATGGAGATAAGCAGGAAGTCCTTTCTTTCAAAGCTGGTTGAGATGCAGTACTCAAGGAATGACATCGATTTCTACCGGAACACTTTTCGCGTGCGTGGTGACAGGGTAGAGGTCTTTCCTTCATACGAGGACAATGCCGCCGTCAGGATAGAGTTTTTTGGGGATACCATCGATTCCATTGCGACGTTTGATCCTCTTACGGGCGAACGAATTGCTTCTCATGATTCTGTTACCCTGTTTCCTGCAAGTCATTATGTTACGACAAAAAGGACCAGAGACAGGATCGTCGAAGACATTTTCAAGGAACTCAAGGAGCGAAGAGCCTTTTTTGAGGCTAACAACAAGCTTATCGAGGCCCAAAGAATAGAAGAACGCACTCTTTTTGATATAGAGATGATCCAGACCATAGGCTATTGCAATGGTATCGAGAATTATTCAAGGCATATCACAGGGAGGAAACCAGGCGAGCCGCCTCCTACACTGATCGATTATTTTGGAGACGATTTTTTGCTGTTTATAGATGAAAGCCATATAACGATCCCCCAGCTCAGGGGGATGTATGTTGGTGATCATTCCAGGAAGCAGACCCTTGTGGAATATGGTTTTCGTCTACCTTCAGCACTCGATAACCGCCCCCTCAGGTTTGATGAATTCATACAAAGGGTTTCACAGGTTATCTATGTTTCTGCAACGCCGGGCGATTATGAGCTGCAGATGGCCGGCGATGCAGTGGTGGAACAGATTGTAAGACCTACTGGCCTTGTGGATCCGGAGATCATTGTGAGACCCGCAGATAAACAGGTGGATGATCTGCTTGCTGAAATCCGTAAACGTATCGATGCTGGTGAAAGGGTTCTGGTCACGACCTTGACAAAGCGGATGGCTGAAGACCTGTGTGAATATTATGCTGATCTGGGTATAGCTGTGAGGTATCTCCATTCAGAGATAAATACACTGGAGCGGGTTGAAATCATAAGAGACCTCAGGGCCGGCAGCTTCGATGTCCTTGTCGGCATAAACCTGTTGAGGGAAGGTCTTGATATACCTGAAGTCTCTCTTGTGGCTATCATGGATGCCGATAAGGAAGGCTTTCTTCGATCCGAGCGTTCCCTGATACAGACATTCGGCAGGGCTGCAAGGAATGTGAACGGGACAGTGATTCTCTATGCCGACAAGGAGACCCCCGCTATGAAGGCGGCAATTGCTGAAACCGGCAGGCGCAGGAACAAACAGCTCCGTTTCAACGAGGTTCACGGCATTATACCCCAAACAGTGAAAAAGGCGGTTTCATCTGTTTTCGATATTTTCATGCCTGCACATGGGGAAAATATTATAGAAGAGAGACAGGAAAGTTATCACGATGAGAAAGACGTGGAAAAGCTTTTGTCTGATCTTGAACAAAGGATGAAAAAAGCGGCAAGGGATCTTGAATTCGAAAAAGCCGCAATGCTTCGCGACCGCATAAGGGAAATCAAAAAAAACCTCGTCATGGATTTTGAGGCCTGATGGTAAAAGATAAACCTGACAATGAAACCGGGCGGATTGATTCAACACGGATTCTATCCCTGGCTGCATCCCATGCCCCGCATGCGCCAGGGGTTTATATGATGATGGATGCGTCTGGCAGTGTCATTTATGTGGGAAAAGCTTCTGATCTGAAGAAGCGCTTGTCTTCCTATGTGGTCAGCAGGAAAAAGATGAGCGAAAAGACCAGGATGCTTGTTTCCCTTGTTGCTTCGGTGGACACAATTGTAACCGCTTGCGAAAACGAGGCACTGATCCTGGAATCTAATCTGATAAAGGAGCACAGGCCGCGCTTCAATGTTATCCTCAAGGATGACAAGAGATATCCTTCGCTCCGGCTTGATATGAAGTGCGATTTTCCCAATCTTGCTGTAGTGAGGAAGATCGAAAGCGATGGGGCTGTATACTTTGGTCCGTTTTCATCTGCTTCGGCCATGAGGGAAACCCTGCGCATTGTAAACAAGACTTTTCCGATCAGGAAATGCAAGGGCAGGGAGGTGAAATCCAGGAAACGCCCCTGCATAAACTACCAGATGAAAAGATGCCTGGGACCATGTTGTTTTGCCGTGGATCGCGCAGCTTATATGGAGATAGTGGAACAGGTGCGAATGTTTTTAAACGGTCGCGTGCATGAGCTAATAACAATCCTGACCAGAAAGATGGAAGAGGCCGCCAAAAATGAATTTTTTGAAGAGGCGGCTCAATTCAGGGACAGAATATTTGCATTGAACAAAGTGGCTGAAAAACAGGCTGCGGTCATGACGGATTTGAAGGACAGGGATGTTTTCGCAGGAGCAAGATCTGAAAATACTTTTATTGCTGTAGTGATGTTGGTTCGCAAAGGTCATCTTGTTGGTATGAGACGCTTCATGATCGCAGATACCATATCCTCTTCACAGGAGATACTTTCAAAGGTAATCGAGGACTATTACCGTAAGGCTGATTTCATACCTCCGGAGATTCTTACAGCGGTTAACGTCAGTGAATCAAAGGTAATTGAAGCATGGCTCCGGGAAAAGGCGTCTAAAAAAGTCCGTATCATCAGGCCGAGGCGCGGGGGAAAACTCCGGCTCGTCAATCTGGCGGTTTCGAATGCGCAAAACGCCCTTAAACAGTTTGTAGACTCCAGGAAAACCACCGAAGGAATTCTGGAAGAATTAAAGAAGAAGCTTGGATTGCCGAAACTTCCACATCGCATCGAATGTATTGATAATTCCGGCCTTTTCGGTTCCAACATGGTCTCAGGGATGGTAGCCTTTGTCGATGCTCAACCTTTCAAGGAAGGCTACAGGCGTTTTCGGATCAGGAATATCCGGCGCCAGGATGACTATGAATCAATGAGACAGACTCTTTTACGGCGGTTTAAAAGAACCGAAGACCACAAAGGGTTGCCGGACCTGCTTCTTGTTGACGGTGGAAGGGCGCAGCTGGCTGTAGCATGCAGGGTTATCAAGGAGCTTGAGCTTACCGGTCTGGTAAGCCTTGCTGCAATCGCCAAGCCGGACAAGTCCAAAGGTGAACCTGCCGACAAGATCTTCATACCCGGCAGGGTCAATCCGGTCTTGTTTCACAAGGATGATCCGGCATTCAAGCTGCTTCAAAGGATTCGGGACGAGGCCCACAGGTTCACCCTGTCATATCATCGCAAGCTTCGAGGAAATATCTCGTTGGAGTCCGCCCTGGACGGGATTCCGGGCATAGGGCCTGCAAGGAAACAGGCTCTGCTCCAGAGGTTCGGATCGATTACCGCCATCCGCAAGGCGAGCATCGAAGAACTTGCCTCTGTCAGGCCCATGAACCGTTGGGCCGCCCTCAACCTCAAAAAAGCGTTGTGAGATCACATTTCCTTTTTGTTTAAATCAACACCTGGATCCAGGAGCGTTCGCCGGTACGCCGGATGCGCAAAGATATCCTGGTAGGTATTTGCCATAGTGGTTGCTTTCGCGCATCTGCCATAATAGAGAATGCTCAAGGATCCAGGTGGATATGTAATAATCGGCGTAAAAACAGAGCGCGTTAATTATTCCATTTCCTTGAGTTTATCAACAAGGCCTTGTACTGCTGCGGCAGATCGTTGCAAGGCGCTTTTTTCTTCGGCCGTAAGCTTGATTTCAATGATTTTCTCAACACCTTGTTTCCCGAGCTTGACGGGTACCCCTATGAAAAGTCCGTGGATATCGTATTCACCCTCGAGATAGACAGCGCAGGGCAGGATTTTTTTTCTGTCAAAAATGATGGCTTCAGCCATTTCTGCCGCTGCCGACGCTGGAGCATAGAAAGCGCTTCCTGTCTTCAGGAGACCGACAATTTCTGCACCTCCATTTCTGGTCCTGTCAACTATTGCATCTATCTTCTCCTTGTCCAATAGCTCGGTGATAGGAATACCAGCCACTGTCGAATAGCGTGGCAGTGGAACCATGGTATCTCCATGTCCCCCCAGGACAAAGGCATGTGTATTCTCCACAGAAACATCGAGCGTTTGTGCGATAAAATACCTGAACCTAGCAGAGTCAAGAACGCCTGCCATGCCCATCACCCGTTGTTTCGGAAAGCCGCTTGTCTTGTATGCCACATGGCACATGGCATCCAATGGATTGCTGACAACGATAAGGATGCAATCCGGAGCGTGTTCAACCACATTTCTGGTGACCTGTTGTATAATGCCGGCGTTTGTTTTCAGCAAGTCGTCGCGGCTCATACCGGGTTTTCTTGGGATTCCGGCGGTGATTATGACTATATCCGAACCCTTCGCTATTTCGTAACCCGTATCACCTTGTATTCTGGTATCATGCTTTTCTATTGGCGCAGCTTCGAGCAGGTCGAGCGCTTTTCCTTTAGCCAAGCCGTCGGCGATATCTATCAGGGCTACATCACATATTCTTTTTTCAGCAAGACGCTGGGCTGTTGTTGCCCCGACGTTTCCCGCTCCAATAACTGTAACTTTGCGGTCCATGATTCCTCCTTGAACAAATGGTTTTATAAAGGAAATTAAAGTATTCAAACCTATCCCTAAGGCCCGGTTCAGTAGTTTGTCAAGATGCTTTGCAAAAGCATAGTGATTATGAGCGACCTCTTCAATAAATCCTGCTACCTTTTGGTAACGCGATTTTCTATGGCTTTATAACCTTTCTAACTGTTTTCTTCCATACCTGTTTCACTTCACCGACGTCGGTGAAGTGAAACAGGTTCCGCTTTTCCAATTATATTTTGAGCATGCGTTGCTTTACGTAGCCTCGCAACATGCATCCAGGTTAAATACTATCGTTATTGACGGCATGAGTGGCCGAAGCGGGCAGGGTTTACCTCCGCCCGTTTGCAGAATGCAGGTTATACAGCCGCGATGGTGTAAACACACAGAGTGTGTCCGGCCTTCCAGACAAGTCTGGCATCCAGAGAGGTGTTTTCACGGTGAATTTATGATGTCCTGCATAGCAATGCAACCTTCCTTGATTGTGTAAGTGGCACGAAGCTGCTATTGACATAAACTCCTTTAAAATGTTAACAATATTAAATAATAGCCCAATACAAGGTAATAGATCATGGCCAGCTGCACGATCTTTCCTTTTGGTTGTATCAGGGCCTGAATGCCCGACGATACCTTGCGTGCCTGAAAATACAACGTGTATTTGACTCCTTTCTTTTTTTGCAAAGTAGCGCTTTTGTCAATGCAGCTGATATATTCGAATAAAACTTAGGTAACCAATATCATGCAGCCTGATCATATCCATGTTGATTATCAGGATAATCATAAAAAGGGCCTTCCACGTACAAAGAGGCGCAGGAGCCTTGCAACCGAACTCACAGCAGTCCTTGTTGTAATGGTAAGTGTCGTCTCGTTCCTTGTTTTCGGAGTCTCTTACAAAATTTTTTCCCTCCGTGAAGAAGGAAGAATAGCTTCATTGACAAGGGATCTGGCCTGCAGTCTTGCGCAAAGTATTTCCATACCTTTATGGACTCTGGATTCGGAAACTTTATCTGCCATTGCTGCGTCATATTACAAGAATCCCATTGTGTCTAATATCAGGATAGAGGAGCGCTGGCTGAAGCCGGATAATGGGAAGTGGCAGAATCGTGTATTGTTCGACTGGAAAAAGACAACCGTGCAGGCCAAGTTTTCCGAGCGGGCACTGGTAGTATATGGCAACAAAACCATTGGTGAAGTGACTGTTGGAACCACTGACAGGCCATACAAGGCTGCACTGACACAGTTTTTATGGATCAGCCTCCTTACGGTTGCACTGGTGATCATAACCATGGTTTTTATGATTTATCTTCTGATGTCAAGAAGGCTTAAGCGTCCGCTAGACCGTATAATTGAAGGAATGGACAATATTTCAAGGGGCAATTACGGAATAAGGATCCGTACTCCAAGACATAAAGAGCTTGTCACGATTACTGAAAAGTTTGTTGAGATGGCGTCGCGACTGAGAGCCAGGGAGGCTTCCTACTCGGCCCTCAACGCGAGGTTGGTCGAAGAGGTAAAAGAGCGGGAACGCTCTGAAAGTCAAGTAAAGAGCAAGGAGACACTTTTAAGGGCGATTATATCCTCAAGTCCGGACGGTATATTTGCCGCAAGTGATTCGGGTAAGATTCTCGCCTGGAATCCGTGTTTTTTAAGGATGTGGAATATCCCGCCAGACATCAGTGTAAGCTCCGACACTACAAGGCTGTTTCCCATAATGGAATCCCAGCTGAAAGATTCGTCCGTGCTGGAATCATTGATTGTTGCTGCGAGCGAGGGGATGGGCATAATTGAAGTATCCTTCAAGAACGGAAGTGTTTTTTCCTGTTCTTATGCTCCGATAAAGATAGACGACAACAACAAAGGATTTGTCTGGACTTTCCGGGATACAACGAATCAGAAAAGGACGCTTGACGCATTGCGTGAAAGCGAAACCAGGTTCCGCCAGCTTTCGGAAGCCGCCCTTGAAGGGATAGTTATAACTGATGCAGGTGTGGTCCTTCTTGCCAATACCCGCTACCTTCGAATGTTTGGTTATGAGCATGCCGAGGTGATTGGAAATCCGTTTTTTTTCAAGTCCCGTTCACCTCACCCGATGTCTATTCCGGAAGAAAAAAACGAGAACAACGGTTTTTTTGAGGCTGAAGGGATAAAAAAGGATGGCAGGAAGTTTCCGATAGTCATACGCAAGAGGTCCATGATCTATTTCGGAAAGCGTGTTGAGGTTTTTATCATCAGGGATATAACCGAACGGAAGGAGGCGGAAAAGGAACGTTATGAATTGTTGAAAAAACTGGCCGCTGCCCAGAAGATGGAAGCGCTCGGACTTCTTGCCGGCGGGGTCGCCCACGATCTGAACAATATATTGTCAGGCATATCCAGCTATCCGGAACTGCTTTTGATGAAGGGCGGCCTGAATGATAAGACAAGAAGAGCATTGGAGATAATAAGGGATTCGGGGAAGCGCGCTGCAGAAGTAGTAAACGATCTTACCACCATTGCAAGGGGTATTGCATGTCAAAAGGAACCCCTGAAGCTTGATTCAGTGGTTGAGCATTATTTTTCATCTCCTGAATTTCACCAACTTGAGATGCGTTTCCCCTCTGTCAGGCTGGAGCTCGAAATAGAGCCTGGCCTGCCACTGCTTAAGGGCTCAAGAATTCACATAGAAAAGAGTCTGATGAATCTCGTGGCCAATGCCTATGAGGCAATTGAGAGTGAAGGGACCGTCAGGGTGGAGCTGCGGACAGTGTTCCCTGAGGAATCTGTCAGAAAACGTCTTAAACTACAACCAATTGAATACATATGCTTGAGTGTTTCAGATGATGGCCCTGGTATACCAAGCCAGGATATAGACAGGATATTCGAGCCATTCTATACGAAAAAAGTTATGGGCAGGAGTGGAACAGGCCTGGGGTTGTGTGTTGTCTGGAACATGGTCCAGGACCATGATGCGGCGATAGATGTGAAAAGTGGTCCAGAAGGAACACGCTTTGATATCTATTTTAAACCCACTTCAGCGCAATTAATTGAGAGGGTTGGAGATACTGGCGCCAAGAAAAAATATGCAGGTGCTGGTGAACGGATCCTGGTGGTGGATGATGAGGAGGCTCAGCGGGAGATATCAACCCAGATCCTGACATTTCTGGGGTATCGTGTTGAAGCTGTAGCCAGTGGTTCTGAAGCTGTTGCATACTTGCGGAAACATGATGTAGAACTTGTGATCCTGGATATGATAATGCCCAATGGTATGGGGGGTAAAGAAACCTTTGAGGCTATAAAAAGTTTCAAGCCAGCACAGAAATTTGTCATTGTAAGTGGATACAGTGTTACAGAGGATGTCGCATCCATGCAGCGGCAGGGAGCAGCCCGTTTCATAAAAAAGCCCTATTCCGTGGAGGTGCTCGCAGAAGCCATATGGAAGACATTGCATGATTAAATTCTTATGAAAAACGCTTGTGTTGTCTTGGCTTCAAGTTTAGCAAAGTGGCTTGCAGGCTGTTATCCCGAAGGGCGGAAGGTGTTGCATGTAAAAATAGGCGGCTGGTATTCGTTTTGCAATGGTCTGATAATGAATGATTTTTTATGAAAATCCACCGCTTCCCGGCCATGGATTCGGAATATTTACAACGAATGACCATATCGGCATGCATTGAGCAACTTGCATTGATAAATTAATTCTTGAGATTTAAGGGGTTTCTGTTTATGTAAGAAATTTATATAAATAATTTTTTATTGTATCACTACAAGAAAATTCCGTAAAAGGTATGTCTGCCGCGTTGCGCTTCACTGTGAAGAGGCTTGATGTACTTATTGTATGCATCGTCCTTGCTTGGACTGCAACGCCTTGCAGACAGATCTTTGCCGTGAAAACACCTCCGGAGCAGGGAAGAAAAACTGACCTGTTTTCATTTCCGGGGTGAATGCCGGTGATCATAAAAAGCTTACGAATAAAGATTACGAAGTTGGTGAGTTTTTTTAACAATGCACATGAACCCTTATTTCGTACCAGAATTTCGAATTG
The DNA here is from genome assembly GCA_964451355.1 of uncultured Desulfobacteraceae bacterium. Classification (GTDB taxonomy): domain Bacteria; phylum Desulfobacterota; class Desulfobacteria; order Desulfobacterales; family Desulfosalsimonadaceae; genus CAYVIE01. The sequence goes on along the minus strand of CAYVIE010000007.1, from coordinate 13,702 downwards.
CTGCGAGATTCGTCACTACAATACCGGTTTAGAGTGTACTTACTAATGACCGATTCGGTTTATGTATCCCTTCGAGGAGTTAGATGAACCTGAGCGAGAAAATAAAAAATCTCATCAAGGAAGGCGAATTGTACAGGGCCCAGGGCCTTCTTACCGAGGCGCTTTCGAGCTACAAGGAAGCAGCGGCTATATTGAAGAAGGTAAAAATCAAAAATAAAGATGCCTGGTTAAAAAAACTATCATCCATTATTTCCGATCTCAAAACAGAATTAAAGAAAGTACAGGCCCCCCGCAAGCCTCCAAGAGTACCGGAGGCTGCTCAGGCTTTGATGAAAGATATGTTTTCCCTTGATGATCCCAGGATCAAGGGTTCTGCCACGATGGGCGGTGCGATAGCTTTGGCGGAGTTCGGGCAGTTTGAAAAAGCTGTTGATGAATTTTCTCTCCTGCTTGACAGGGATTCCCTGCGGCTTGAAGCCGCCAGGAACATATTGAAGTATTCTCTTCGTTTTGAAAAACCTGACGCGGTAGTGAACCGCCTTAAGTTTTTCGCAGCAGATCAACGTTTTTCTGAAAAGGAGATAGATTCACTAAAATCATACCTTCAGGATCTTTTTAAACAACAGGGCATTGATGCTGATATTTCCATGGAGGCCCAAGAAGGCGCTAAGCCGGTTTCCGAGGTAAGTGATGACGATGTGATAGATATAGGCGCCATTCGGTTGACACTGGCTCGCGGCCCGAAAAAAGGAGAGAATATCGAGCTTGAGATAAATTTCCAGCAGGGAAAACAGCTCAATATTATTATTCCCAAAAAGGACAAGGATATTGCCGAAGGTTTTGTAAAAGGGAGTATCATTGAGAATGTAGAGTTCTATTCCCCGATAGCTATATTTTCCGGCACGGCTTATGTGTCTGAAAGGATGACTATTTCCTCAGGGCCAAAGCGGGGTGACTTCAGTGTTAACATAACGATATTGAAGATAAACGGTTGAAACGAGGAATGTTGAAATTTCACGAGGCCGGGACAAGAGATGGCGCTGGAGCTCTTCTTACCTTAAAAGCAGGTATGGAGAAAAGATGATGAATATCTATTATTTTTTTTCATGCCGCTAAAACCCGGGAAAAGCAGTCTGGAGAGATAGATATGGCGGTTATAAATCTCAAAAATCATGAAATAGAGTGCAAAATAGTATATTACGGCCCCGGCCGTTGCGGGAAAACAACCAATCTCGAATATATACACAGAAGCTTTAAGAAACAGGTCAAGGGGGATATGATTTCAATTGATACGGATGGGGACAGAACCCTTTTTTTTGATTTTCTACCCCTTGGCCTGGGTAAGATAAAAGGATGCGACATTAAGGTCCAGCTGTATACCGTGCCAGGTCAGGTCCAGTATAAGTCCACCCGGCAGCTCGTTCTTCGGGGTGTTGACGGTGTGGTTTTCGTTGCTGATTCCCTTAAAGTAAGACGTGAAAAAAATATGCTTTCTTTGAAGGATCTTCATGAAAATTTGAAAGAGATGGGGCTGAGTATATTCAAGATTCCACTGGTTCTTCAATACAACAAGAGAGATCTCGAAAAGAAAGGTTTTCCACTGATGCCCATCGAACAGATGGAACGTGAATTGAACAGGCAGCTCAAGGTTCCCTCCATTCCAGCAAGCGCACTGACAGGTGAGGGCGTTGGCGCGACCCTCACCCATATCCTTAAATTAACCCTGAAGCATCTCCAGAAAGAGTTCCAGTGGGCTCAGACTTAATCGTTGCATAACGCTAGCAGCTCTGCCGAAGTCAACTTTTAAACCGTTTTGAAATTCCACAACTAAGTTTTTAATAAGGATATAAAAAGCGAGGAGAGGATGGCTGAAAATATTGTACTTACAGGCACCCTGAAATTCATAGGATTCGGTGATCTTCTCCAGCAACTCGGCTCTTCAGGCGCAACCGGCATCATAACATTAACAAGTCCATACGCCGATGCTCCCGGAAAGATTTATATCAAGGACGGGAATCCGATTCATGCTGAATATAAAAATCTTTCCGGAATTGATGCGTTGAACAGTTTTTTCGGTTGGGACGAGGCGGAATTTTCGTTTTCCGAAGAACCTGTTACCGTAAATAAAACCATTAAAAAGAGCCGCATGGAGTTGATACTAGACGGGTTGCGCATGCTCGATGACGGGATAATCCCCAAGCTGGGTCCCGGAACATCGCCTGCGGCTGATAAGAAAGCTAAAAAAGGCGATTCCGAGCTTCCGGTCATTAATGGTCCGGTCATAGACTACATTTATGTCGTTGACGAGGAAGAATTCAAAGATGGCCAGGAGATAGTGGTTCAGGATAAGTTCGGAAACTGGTTCTGGGTTATATTGTCGGGAACGGTCGAGGTTATGCGCGAAACACCTGAGGGCAGGATACCTATTGTCAGGCTTTCAGAAGGGGCTTTCATCGGTAGTTTTGTCTCATTCCTGAGGGAAGGCAATATCAGGAGCGCAACAGTAGTCGCTGTTGGTGATGTTCAGCTTGGAATACTCGACTCGGAGCTCATTTCAAGGGAATATTCCAATCTGAGTAATGATGCCCAGAAAATACTCTTATCAATGGACCGCAGGCTACGGCAAGTTACTGATGTGTGCGTCAAAGTGTTGGCTGGCCAGAATGTAGTTGAATCGGATACAAGTGGCTTGAAGCGTCTTATTGGACCTGATGAAAACGAGGAGGAGGTCTTCCGTATAACAAAAGGCAATGCTTACGTTATTCGTGAAACAGGTCGCGGTTTCATCAGGCTCTGCTCCATGAGGGAGGGGGATTTTATTGGTCAGATCCCGTCGGTAAATACCGCCCATGAGCCATATTCCGCAATAGTTATGGTTGATTCCGATTATGAGGGTGAATCATATGATACAGCCTCTTTCATAGAGGAATATGAATCACTTTCAAAAACATTTAAAAATATGATCCAGAACATGGCGACAGGTATCTCGGTTACCACTGGCAGAATAATGGATATGGCTTCAGCCAAGCTCAAGGAAAAGGCTGAAGCATGAGAAATCGATTGAAGATAGGAAAAATATATTTTAAAATATTGGCACTAACCCAGACGAACAGGGTAATGAAAATATTCTTTGAAACCGGCGGGATATGACGGTCGGATTTTTCAGAATGATTCAAGAATTCTAAGCCCTTGTAGAAGATTAAGGAGAGTCGATTCCATGGAAAAAAATATCAACAAGAGGCGGCATGAACGCTATGATTCGTTAAACCTACTGTCCTATGTCTGTCTCGACGATGAGGGAAGAGAATGGAAACAGGGCATGGGACGGACGCTCAATATAAGCGAAAGCGGCATACAGCTTGAAACACACGAGCCCATAGAGCATCGATACATTATTCTTCTTTCCATAGGATTCGAGGATGATGTGGTTGATATAAAAGGCAAGGTTGTATATTGCAACAGGGGGCAAAGCGGTCGTTTCGAATCCGGCATTCAGTTTCAAGAGGTAAATCCTGAAGCAATGTCTGTTCTTCGGAGATTTATCAAGGCATTCGAGACGCAGTTCAAATGATTGTGGGTTAACTACACCAGCAAACTTTTTTACGGGTTTTGATTCCGGTATGCCGAGTTAAAGCCAGACCTGCAAAGGGCCTGGCTTTTTGTTGATGTACAAGTAAAATATTTTAGTTATATTTAAAGTTTTATGGCTTGCGGAGTCGGAATTAATTTCAAGAACAGCTATTTATATTTATATAGGAGCACGCAGAATGACTAAGGATTCCAAAGCGCTTTATATATCCGATTTTCCGGATCTGAAACTGCTTAAACGTGGCAAAGTGAGAGATATTTATGACCTTGGCGATTCACTCCTTCTAGTGGCTACTGACAGGATTTCGGCTTTTGACGTCATCATGGATGATCCTATTCCTGGCAAGGGAAAGATTTTGACCCGGATTTCTTGTTACTGGTTTTCATGCATGTCTTCAATTGCAGGTAATCACCTCATCACGGTGGATACCGGACAGTTCCCTGATGAGTGCAGAAAATATGAGTCAGATCTTGCAAACAGGAGCATGCTGGTGAAAAAGGCAAAGCCCCTGCCGGTGGAGTGTATTGTCAGAGGATACCTGTCAGGCTCAGGTTGGAAATCGTATCTCAGGTCAGGCACAATTTGCGGAATCAAACTGCCACCGGGCCTGTTGGAATCCGACCGGCTTCCGGAACCTGTGTTTACCCCGACCACAAAGGCGGAGGTTGGCGAGCATGATGAAAATATAACATTTGATCAGGTCGTTGAACTTGTGGGGCAGGAGACAGCAGACCGGATTCGAAGCTTAAGTCTCGACATATACACGCGGGCAGCTAAAATTGCGGAAGACAAGGGTATTATAATCGCAGATACCAAGTTTGAGTTCGGTTATGATGAAAATGGAGAATTAATACTCATAGATGAACTTCTGACTCCGGATTCTTCAAGGTTCTGGCCCAAGGAGACATACCTGCCCGGAGGACCCCAACCTAGTTTTGACAAGCAGTATCTGAGAGATTATCTGGAGTCTCTTGACTGGGACAAAACTCCCCCGCCCCCGCCGTTACCAGCAGAAGTCATCGAAAATACACGCAGGAAGTATTTAGAGGCATTGCAGATATTGACGGGCGATACTGAACTTTAATTGTTACCTGGATACATACAAATGCCGGGAAGGTGTTTCCCCTGAAACATCGCCTGCCTGTCGGTGCGTTTTCTCGTATAATGCGCTTTTGTCGAACGGCTGCCTTTTGTGCTACTGTTCGCGTAACCGGCATGCGTGAAAAAGCTCACAGAGTCGGGGTTATTGCTGCTAATAATGAAAATTTGCTGAAATAAACAGCCCTTCATGGTGCCCGACCACACGCCTTGTGCTTTGCCGTCAACCGCCCAATGCAAAACTCGTTTACAGGCCCGCCGCCGTTGTGGCTTGGCGCGCCTACGAGCGCTCATGGGTTCAGGAATCTTTAATTGAAAGTGGTATGGCTGAATTATGAATGAATCAAAGATGCTTTCGTGTTGCCAGGTACGCCTTGAACATATTGATTTAACCGATACCTCATATTTTTACACAATCGATCCCTTGCCCGGCGAATCACTTTTAGATTCAATAAAAGAATTCGGCTTGTTATCACTTCCCATATTACAGAAAACAAGGAATGGATTCAGGATAGTTGCAGGGTTCCGGCGGATAAACGCGTGCAGGTCGCTCGGTCTAAAACAGATAGAGGCACGTGTACTTGACAGCGATACTTCTTTTGAAACATGTATGCAGATAGCTGTAGCCGATAATATATCAACACGTGAATTGCACTACATAGAGGCCGCTACCGCTGTTGTTCGGATTGCAGAGCATGTGAAACCCGGAAAGGACTTATGGACTATTGCAAGAAGAGCCGGTTTGAAAACAGGACCTGGACTTTTTGAAAAATATCGCAGGATCGCAGCCATGGAGCCAGGTATTCGCTTGAACCTCTACAAGGCCTCTACACCAATGTCTGTAGCCCTCAGGATTGCATCCATGCCGGAAACCGATGCCAAGGTAATTGCGGAACTTTTTGCCAGACTTGTTCCAACTGTTTCTGATCAGCACCTTATCGTCGATGACCTTATAGATTTATCAAATGGTGCAAGAACGAGCGTTTCATCCATCCTTGAATCAGAGGATATCAAACAGGTCATTGAAGATGACGGTATTCCTGGCAGGGCAAGGGTTAAAAAATTGCGCAATATTCTGTTCAAAAAGAGATATCCCACGCTTTCAATGGCCCTGGCAGAAGCAGAACGTATAGCAGGATCGTATTTCCGTCCAGCCGGAATAAGGGTAAGCTTCCCAAAGGGTTTTGAAGGCGATCATTTTTTCTTTACCCTTGGTGCGGCAAGCTTGACGGAGCTGAAAGACTCTTTATCGCGTTTTCTCGAAATAATAGAAGACAAAGAAGTCGCCGCGCTTTTTTCATTGGGGGTTGAAGGCTGTCATTCTGATATGAGAAGATCGATACATCCGGAAAGAAAGGATGAAAAAGTTTGAAATAGATTCCATAGTGATCCACCCTGAGGTGGCAGGAACCCCGGTTGTTGAAGATATAATTTCAAAAAATCCCGGTATCAAGATTCGGGAGGTTCCTCCGGAGACCCTTTATAAGGAAATCAACAACTCTTATGATCCCCAAAGCGAGGGAAAAAAACATCTTCTTTTGACCAGGCAGAAGGGTGAATTTTTAAGGAGATGTCCCGGCACACGTAGATACAGGTGTTGCGGGTACCAGATACTTCATGTGGGTACCTACTGCACCATGGATTGTTCCTACTGCATCCTGCAGGTTTATTTCCACCCCCCTGTATTGACTTTTTTTGTCAATCTTGAAGACATGGAAAGAGCTTTGGAAAGCAGATTGCACTCCAATGCTTTCAGGCGCATAGGTACCGGAGAATTTACAGATAGCCTCATATGGGAGCCCGTTTATCCTATTGCACAGCGCCTGGTGAAAATTTTTGCGCAAAGCACCAATGCGGTCCTTGAATTAAAAACAAAGACAGCCTATATTGATCATCTTTTACGCCTTTCTCACGCAAAAAAAACCATTATTTCCTGGTCAGTAAATACGCCAAGGGTGGTTGATTCAGAAGAGAGGTTGACAGCATCAATACATGATCGTATTCATGCCGCTTCAAAAGCAGCGCATCATGGTTATCCTGTTGGTTTTCATTTCGACCCAATGGTTATCTATCCAGGATGCGAAGAGGAATACAGAAAGGTCGTTGACATGATTTTTAGACTGATCCCAGCGGAATTGATCGCATGGATCAGTCTTGGTGCCTTCAGGTTTATTGCTGATTTGAAAAGCGTTATATCCAGGCGGTTCCCCGGCTCGAATATCTGCGCCAACGAGTTTGTATGCGGCAAGGATGATAAGATGAGATATTTCAAGCCGTTGAGGGTTCGGTTGTACAGGGCCGTTGCCGACAGGATAAAGGAACATTCACCTGAAACATGCGTCTATTTTTGCATGGAAGACGATGCTGTATGGAATGCGGTTTTTGGATTTACACCCACTGATAAAGGCGGCCTTCCTTCTATGCTTGATGCGGCTGCCAGGCGTGTTACTGGTATTCACTAGGAAGAATTTGCCTGCAGGCCCTGGCTCATACCTTTTTCATGGGCGGTAGAGTTGTTTCATTGACTTTTTTATTAACGGGATTTATTCTTAATCTAATTGCTTGCATGAAAACACCCCATTCAAGGAGTCTTTGCATGAAGCCGCGTATATCTATTATCCTGGTTATCATTTCTGGTTTGTTCTTGTCATTTTTTGCCAGCATCTCTTTTGGCGCCGGTCCTGACTTGATTGTCAGGATGGGCAAATTGTCCGAAGCTCTTCAAGCAGCAGATGAAATTTCAGCATCAATACCAGGGATAATACTGGCACCTGGAACTTTTGTCGAAGGACAGCTTGGGGGAACTGACTGGATCGATAGTAAACGCTCCATCGTAATTGGTATATCTTTTCCAGAGAAATTTACTGATGATGCCAAACCTGAAATCGTTGGCGCCGTCATTCCTTATACCCGTGAAATGCCTATATTTGAAAAAAGATATAAAGCCATCAAGCGGAGTGGTTATTATCTTGTTGCATCGTTCACCGGGCAGTCCGGCGTAGTACCCGGTGATGTTGAAAATGCGCTCGTTGCAGAAATGCGGCGTCCTCCTGAGCGGTTTTTGTCGGCATATTTTTCTCCGTCCGCTTTGATTGAAAAATATGAAGACCAGATAGAAGAGAGTATAAAAAAACTGCAGGAAAAGGCTGGACAGGAAAAAGCCGGAGCAGGGCAGGGGGAATCGGCGCAGGCCTTGGAAGCGATCAGGAACTTTACCGCATTGCTCAAGGAGATTGACCGGTTCTCCATAGGTATCGACCTGGATCTGCAGAATATCGCATTGTCATTTTCCATGGCTCCCTCCCAGGGATCTGAGTTTGCAAAGTTGTTGAAAGATTTTCCCGGCCCGCAAACGGTCATGCTCGCCGGTTTGACCGATTGCAACGACGCTCCTGTCGCCTTCAGGTCAAGACCCATGAATTTGGAGCGGTTATTTGTGTTTATCACCAGTATCGTGGATAAAAAGAGTCTTGGCGGCACGATAGATCCTGAAGACTGGATTCCTGTGCTGAAATATTTTACAGGCGAATCCCGGGGATGCGTAAGATTTCAGGGCAAGGCCATTGATATGAATACTATAATGGTCCTTGATCCAAAAACGCCTGCAGATTTCCTGGAAAAGAGATATATACCTTTGGTTCTGGATTACGGGAAAAAGGCTGCCCGATTTTATTCAAAAATATATCCTGGGCTGGGAGATGCGCCATTGTTTTCTCTTCAGGCCAAGAAACGGATCAATGATAAACCGGTGTTCCTGCTGAAATGCAATTGGCCGGCTGCAGCCACAGGCGGACCCGTATCGCATGAAGTCGAATTTGAATTGTGCCAGACCGGTAATTTTTTACTGGTTGCATCCAGTGATGATGAGATGGCCAGCTTACTGAATACCATCAAGAAAACAGGAAAAGCGAAAACAGCACAGGGCCCCTTGATTCAGGCTCGTATTGATATCGCAAGGATAATGGGACAGGAACCCCTCAAAACCTCTTTTACCCTGAATTATACAGTGGATGTACAAGACAACCTTGCTGAATTACGTTATGCATTTAAGACACAAGAATTGAAGGATTTCGTGGCAACAGCTTCACAGACCTTTTTCCAGGCCATGGCTCAGCCCCAGGTGCCTGGCCAGGGTGAAATAGCAGGGCCGGAAAATGAAGTTAAACCGGGCAGCCAGATGCCTGCTCAAAAGACCAGGGAATTGACTCCGGATGACCCCCTGTATCATTACAACAAGGGCGAGCTGTTTATCACTTATGGAAATCGCAAGGCGGCAATTTCTGCATTTGATAAAGCCATATCGATGGATCCCGATTTTTCCGATGCGTGGTGTGAATCTGCTATAGCATATGCTGAGTTGGGATTCTTTGACGAGGCACAAAAAAGGATAGAGCGGGCATTGTCCATTTCTCCGGGCAGAGCGGATTTCATATATGCCAGGGGTTGGATTTTAATGAAAATGGGTAAAATAGAAAAAGGGCTTGCTGACATACGGAAAGCAGCGGAAATGGGCAATGCCGAAGCGCAGGCTTACTTGATGACCACGGCTAAGTAGAGTTTTTTGAATATCAATAAAGCCTGAATCCGTGAGCAATCGCCTGCACGCCATTTCGCTTTGACGTCAAGGAGTCCGGGGGGATTATTTATCGAACAGCTGATTTCACGCATCCGGCGTGCGGCAAAATGCTCACGGATCAGGGGATTCCTTTTGGTGCTTGAGGTTTATTCCATCTGTTATAAATGCTATATGCTCCGCTATGTTTGTAGAGAGGTCAGCGATTCTTTCAAGGCATCTTGAGATGATGATTATATGAATGGCTATTTGAAGATTTATTTTTCTGTCATTCTTCTGGGTAGTATCATCAGCCAGCCTTTCAATCATATCTTTTAATACCTGCAGCGTTTTCGTATCAGCCCGATCATCCATTTGCCTTACTTTTCTCGCCAGCCTTGAATCCATGTTCTGGAGGGCTGTTATGGAATTTCTTAGCATGCTTCCGCTTATTTCCATTAGCTCCCGTAGTGACATAACCTGGCGGGATGGCTGATATTTGCTGAGAAAAAGGGTTCTTTCCGCTATGTTTACGGCCTGGTCGGCTATCCTTTCAAGTTCATTGCAGATCCTCATAAGGCCGATTATCAGGCGGAGGTCCCTTGCCATTGGCTGTTCCAAGGCAAGCAGCCTTAACGAGATTTGGTCAACTTGTAGTTCAATATTGTTGATTTCATCATCCCCTTTGATAACCGCCTCGGCCTTTGTTGAATCTCTTTTGTCATATGCTGAAATTGATGATTCAAATGCCATCAGAGTTTTGGCGGCCATATCAAGAATGATAGAATTCAAATTTTCGAGTTCGCGGTGAAAGTGTAGTTTTTTCATAAAATCTCCTTGGGTCCAGCAGGCTCATCGCATGAACAGGACCTGATCACAAGACCAATGGATAAGGGAAGTATACAGTTTTCTCTATTTCCCCGTTAAAACACCTCAAGGGCCGGGGTGAAAAACAGCCCTGTTTTCATTCCCCGGGGGTGATTGCTGCTGATCATGAAAATTTCCGGTGTATTTATCCAAATCGCCCGGTAATATAATCCTCGGTTTTTTTATGCTTTGGACGTGTAAAAATGATTTCGGTTTCTCCTGTCTCTATCAGCTGCCCCATATAAAAAAATGCTGTAATATCAGATACCCTTGCTGCCTGTTGCATGTTATGTGTGACAATAACAATTGTCAGGCTGTTTTTGAGTTCGTGAACCAGGTTTTCAATGTTCTGGGTGGCAATAGGGTCAAGGGCGGATGCGGGTTCATCCATGAGAATAACGTCGGGCTCAACTGCAAGAGCCCTTGCAATACAGAGACGCTGCTGTTGTCCGCCTGAAAGCGACAAGGCTGATTCATGCAGGCGATCCTTTACCTCATCCCAGAGAGCCGCCTGCCTGAGACTCTGTTCCACTTTTTCCGCTAATAAGTTTTTATTTCGTACGCCGGTGACCCTCAAGCCGTAGGCCACATTATCAAATATTGTTTTGGGAAACGGATTCGGCTTTTGGAAGACCATTCCTACTTTACGCCGCAGTGTTACAACATTTACATCAGGAGAATAAATGTCCTGCTCATCCAGTAATATCCTGCCCTCAACTTTTGTGCCAGGAATAAGATCGTTCATTCGGTTGAGGCATCGCAAAAAAGTGCTTTTGCCGCAACCAGAAGGTCCAATAAGCGCTGTTACTTTTTTTTCAGGAATTGCCAGAGTTATATCATCCAATGCCCTGAACCCATTGTAATAAAAGGCAAGGCTTGAAATCTTGAATTTCGCCTTTAATTCTTGTCTGCTCATTGGTTGTTTCCCGTCTCAGCACTTTTTAGAGAAAAACAAAAAACAGCACCCTGTTCGTGATTATGCGAAGGATCTTGCACCCAGATAGAACCATTCATGGAGGTGATAATATTTTTACATATTGACAGCCCTAAGCCTGTTCCTCCATTTTTTTTATTTCTTCCTCTATCTATTCTGTAAAATCTTTCAAAGATACGTTTTCTATGGGCTTCCGGCACCCCTGGCCCCATATCCTTTATAGCTATAATTATATTGTCGTCTTTCTTATCAGCCCACACTTCAATACTGGTCGAGGGAGGGGAATGCTGGACAGCATTTTTAAAAAGGTTGACAAATACACGAACGAGATTGGTTTTATCGGCTTTGACTAAAAATGTTGAAGGAATTCGAAAAATGATATCAATATCTTTAGCTTCGGCAATATGACGGCATGTTTCCCAGCCACTCCTTGCAGCCGAGGCGATATTAACCGGAGACAGGGGCAAGTCACGCGCTTTTTCCTGGATCATTGAAAGCTCGAGCAGATCCTTGACAAGGGAAAGCATTTGTTCGGCGTTGCGGTTTATCGTTGAAAGAAACGTCTTCACATCGTCTGTAAGATTGAATTTTTCCGAGAGCAATGCATCTGTATAACCGAGTATAGAGGTCAACGGGGTCTTAAGTTCGTGTGAGACATTAGCCACGAAATCACGGCGCATTTTCTGGATATCCAGAGAATCCGTGCGGTCAGTCATCAAAAGGAGTATCCCTCCTATGGGAATCCATCTGGCGTGTATCTCGAAATACTTGCCTTTCATGGGGCCGATTATTTTAGAGATATCCTGTTTTTCTGTAATGGCTTGATCGCAAATTTCCTGGATCTCGGGTTTCATGAAAATTTCTATAGGCTTTTTACCTGCAAAATTTCCTTTGTATTCCGAAAGTGACGCCGCCACAGGATTGATAGCATTAATCCTGCCTGAGGCATCAATGATGACAACGCCTTCTTTCATGGAATTGAAAACGGTTTCAAGCGTGTTTTTTCTCTTTGTTATTTTTTTTATACGCTTATCTATCCGTGCCACTGATTGATTAATATAAGATGATATAGACTCGAACTCATATGATCCGGTCAGATGTAGCCTGGTGAGATCTCCTGTCACGGCTTCCTTTGCCCAGGCCTTCAGCGTATATAGTGGCGCGGTTATTTTATTCGAAAAAATATATGCAAAACTTATCAGAAGAACACCAGATAACACAAAGGCTGCAAGAATCGGCGGAAAGATGGATTTTATCTTGTCAGAGACCGCATCTTTATATGCAAATGCGACACGTAAGAATAGAGGCTTGTCAAAATATGGCAGATGAACCTTCCGGGCTACATAAATCATTTTCTGATGCTTGGTGGGACTGTAACGGATGGCGAAACCAACTCCGCTGACTCTGGCGACATTTATTTCCTGCCTGGATATGTGGTTCTCCATGAACTTGATATCATTGTAGTCGATCGCTGAATCGGCTATTACAACTCCTTCCCTGGTGATTATGGTAATCCGGGCCTTTAGTATGTTTCCGATTTTTTTGCAGAGAGTATCGATCTCCTTGTTGCTTGCCGGATCATTACTTGTTAACAGCATTTCCATTTGAGAGATGTAGCGTAATCCCATCTCGCGGGATTCTTCGATTACTGAAGATTTTGCCGCCTTATAAATAAAAAGAAAGGAGATTAAAAAACAGGTAAATAGGACAATTACGGAATAGATTATTATCTGTGTTCGTATTTTCAAAGGATGCATCATTCCTCTCGGAAACGGTAGCCAACACCTCTGATTGTTTCGATGTATTCATCATATTTTTCAAGCTTGCTGCGCAACCTTCGTATATGTGTATCAACCGTTCTGGCATAACCATCAAAATGGTATCCCCAGACACGGTCCAGAAGCTGGTCTCTTGTTCTTACACGTCCACGGTTGCTCAGTAATTCATAAAGAAGCTTGAACTCAGTCAATGTAAGGTGGATATTTTTGTCACCGATTTTGACAATATGTTTTTCAAGATCAATGCATAGCTCTCGGAAGGTAAGTAATTTTTTAGCGTTATCAGATTTCGGCTTCTGTCTTCTTAAGACCGCTTTTATACGAAGCAAGAGTTCCCTTGAAGAAAAGGGTTTCACAACATAATCGTCAGCGCCTATTTCAAAACCTACTATCCTGTCTATTTCCTCACCTTTGGCCGTAATCATAATGATTGGTATGTCACAGGTTTTCTCATTACGTTTCAACGTCTTGCAAACTTCAAGTCCGTCCATTCCAGGCAGCATGATATCGAGGAGAATCATGTCGACTTCATTGGTCAGTGCTAATTCTACTCCAGTAATTCCATCTTCAGCAATCACTGTTGAATATCCTTCTGATTCCAGATGCCAGGAAATGAGTTTGGAAATGTCAGGATCATCCTCTATGATAAGTATATTTTCACTTTTTGCGTTCATTTGCTCCTCTTTTCATACGGATAAGAGTCAGCCGGCTGATAGTGCATATATTGAATTTGTTACGATCAATATACGCTATTATGAAATTTTTGTGACATGTGTGGCCGGTTTGAAATTCCCCTCCAGATTCCCTGTGACGTATCAGTTCCTGAATTGAGAATAAAAGGGTTTATGTGAAATAGATCTTTTTTTGAATCCGTATACTTCCAT